>DAOUYY010000146.1 GCA_030665885.1 Fidelibacterota bacterium | reverse complement strand
TGATTATCTTTTAGCTGGTAAAGAGAGTCAAAAAGAGGCAGAGAATATTCTAACCGATCATTTAAAAAGGATTGGTGCTTATCTTGAACCGGGAGCATATTATCATAAAAGACCTGAAACAATAGAAGAATATAAATTTTTGGCTTCAGTTGTTATTCCTGTTAATAACAGACCTGGTTTTATTGAATCTGCTATTGAAAGCGTTTTTCAGCAGACTGAGCAAAATATCGAGATAATAGTAGTTGTAAATGGTGGCTTTGATGATCCAACAACTACTGCAGTAGAATCCTATATGCCGGGTGGTACGAAATATGATCAGACAAAACCTCCTGTAACATTGATTGTTACAGATATTAACAATATTGGCTTGTCCCTCGATTTAGGAATTAAGAAGGCAAAAGGTAAGTACTATGTTCAACTTGATTCTGATGATAGATTGAAGCCCGATGCAGTGGAAAAAATTATTGATGTTTTTGATTCTGATGAAAAAATCGGTATGGTTATTGGTTCCTATGAGATGTGGGAAAAGAAAGATACAGGCGAATTTTTCAGGATAGAAGAAATTCCTGTTGTGACTCATGATGAATGGACAGAGAATAATGGTAGAAATAATTTACTCCGTGTAAATGGCGCCGGTGCACCAAGGTCTATCCCGATTCAGATAATAAAAGATATGGGATATTTTGGTATTAACGACGAACCGTATGCACAAAATTACGGAGAGGATTATAACCTTGTTTTGAGAATTAGTGAGGAATACCGTATCGGTAGAATTTGGGATCCGATCTATGAAGTTGTCAGGCATTCCGGTGGAACAGATCATAGCATTGATCAGCATACTATTGATAGAAATGATGAGGCGAAAGACTATATGAGAATGAAGACGATTGAGCGGAGGATTAAGATAAATAAGGGTAGTCATTAAATTTTATGACTCTAATTAACGAGAAGTTGAATAGCCTTTATGTGCAATTATTTATCTTGATTTTGGGTATTATTCTTGATAAAATATTTTGTGTATATTTAAGTTGTAAAAGGGAGTAAAAAATATGCAGCACCAGAATTTATCAATTTCCAAAACGAGACTTAATATTCAGATATCTTCTGAACTTAAAGATAAACTTTTTCGAATTTCTGCTATGCAAGGGAAAAAAGTTTCTGTTTTAGTTAGAGAATCTATTGAGGAAAAACTTAAACAAGACGAGAAGAGGATATTTGACGAAAAAATGAAAAGCGCTTATTTAGATTTAGCAAAAGAGAACATAGAAGTTTCAGAAGATTTCAAATATGTTGATGCAGAAAAAGTTTTATAAGTTCAAATCAATATGACTACTATTAGAATTAAGAGAGGCGATATTTTTTATGCAAATCTTGATCCTGTATTATGAAGAGTAACAGGTAAACTCGTCCTGTACTTGTGATTCAAAACGATATTGGCAATTTGTATTCACTAACTACCATTATAGCAGTAATAACTGAGTATTCAGAGAAAAAAGCATCATATCCTATATGTGTTGCCATTAAAAAAGATGAGGGTTTGAAAAAAGATTCGATTGTTAATTTGTCACAGATTCGAACTATTGATAAAAAAAGGCTAATATCTCCAAGAATAGCCACACTCCCAAAGGAACTTATGGAACAAGTTGATCAAGCAATAAAGAACAGTTTGGCGATTGTATAACTCATGTTTCGTAGAAAAAGATCTATCCCTACGGGTCTGTAGGATTTGACAATTGTCCGTACAGATCCGTATGGAATTGTAACACGCTATATTACAAGTGATTGTCCCGACACGTTGGGATCATTTCCAAACGGGTTCAGAAACGAGAGACAATAGAAGACAAAAGTATATAGAGAATTATGGTATTAAATTTCGTAGGTTCATAAATACAGATATATACGAATTATCGGAAATTCCAGCCTGTATTATTTATGATAAAATAAGTCATTGAAAGGAGGGCATAAACGATGGATATTGATTGGAGAAAATTCATACATTCAGATCCAGAGATATTAGTCGGTAAACCATTAGTAAAAGGAACGCGGCTATCTGTGGAATTTATTTTAGGACTTTTCGCTGCGGGATGGAAAGAACAACAAATACTTGAGAATTATCCAACATTGACAGCAGAGAGTTTACAAGCCGTGTTTTCTTTTACTACAGATTGTATGCGCGAAGAATCTTTATATGTAATTTCAAGTGAAGTGTGCTGATGGATTTTTTAGCAAACGAAAATTTCCCTCTATTAAGCATAAAATTGCTAAGAAACGCTGATTATAATGTAGCAAGTGTAATCGAAGAAACACCCGGGGCGAAAGATTCAGCTATTTTAAGACGAGCCCATAAAGAAAATCGGGTAATTTTAACTTTTGACCGAGACTATGGAGAATTAATTTATCGACATAGATCGTTTATTCCTAACGGTGTAGTGTATTTTCGTTTTGATCCATCTACTCCAGAAGAACCAGCAGAAATTTTATCGAAGATCCTTAAGGAAGGCAAAGTTTCAATATCAGGCAAATTTACAGTAGTTGAGAGAGTCAGAATACGTCAAAGAACACTTCATGAATAAGATCAGAAGGCTGGAACTTCCGATAACACAGAGTTTGTGAGGTGTATTGAATGGATTAATGTATGAATAACAACTTTTTATTAATTGGTATCGATGGTGGTGCAACAAAAGTTAGTGGCTGGTCTATAGTAGTTGAAGGTGAAAATACATTCTCCTTTGGTGAACTGCATGCAGAGAAATTATACAGTGAAATAGGTGGATATATAGAAAATTTCACCACTGTTAATATAACTGAGCAGCTCGCTGAATTTCAAAATAGCGATATTCAATTAACAGCAGAAGAGATCCGGCACGGTAAGACTTATATCGAAGCTACTGCTCATGTTATTGAACAGATAGTTGCGAAAAGTAGTGTAAAAAAAGTGCTTATTGGTATCGGGATGCCCGGATTGAAAACTGAAGATATACGTGGCATTGCAGTTATGGCTAATGGTCCGCGTATGATATATTATTGTAGAAATCTTGAAAATCGGCTTGCCGGTTCAGAGATTCAATTTGTGTCACCCATTGCAGGTCTGGGAAGTGATGCGTCTTATTGTGGAATTGGGGAGGAATATGCTAAGGATGGACAGTTTCGCAATGTGATGAATTCCTATTATCTTGGTGGTGGTACGGGAGTAGCAGATGCTTTAAAACTTGATGGTTCTTTAGTTCAATTAGATGATATTAAAGATTGGTTCGCAAAAACGTGGGAGATGAAAAGTGAGGAAGATTATCCATTAGAAAAATACGCCTCTGCTAAAGGAATACAATCTGTTTATAGTGGTTTATCAGGGATTTCTTTGAATGATCTAAGTTCCAACGGTATATATTTACAACAGATCAAGGAAAAAGCAATTCAAGGTGAGAAACCAGCTTTAGAAACTTATAATAAAATAACTTATTATCTTGCACTCCTTTTATATGAGAGGATTTCAACTTTAAATGCTGGCTGGCAGAATCTATTTTCTTTTGTTAATCCAAATAAGCCGAAGCTGTCCGGTAAGCATCCTTATTTGGGGAAAGTTTTTGATTCAATAGTAATTGGTCAACGTCTGGGTGATTTATTCAGGTCTTCTAAAGGTGATGAAATTGTATGGAAACCATTTTTCAATCATTTATCGGAAATGATCATGAAATCTGTAGTATTAAGTGAGAAAGTAAAAAATTATTATTGCCCGGATGGTAAATTTTCTGAGGATCTACTCCAAATATCAAATCTGCGAGAAGCTCCTGCTATTGGCGCTGGAATTGACGCTTATTTAGCCTGGAAGAATAAATAAATGCTTCAACCAGATGTAATTCCTACGACAGAACCGGGTTTGCGAGTTGGAATTATTTTACCTGAAGACGAAGAGGAATCTATCACAATAGATATTCCCCAGGAACCGCATTATTACATGGTTTCTAAAGCTGGTAACAAATTTGATTTAGTTAGCAGTGACCGGATAGAATTTCATCTTTCCGAATCAGTTATTTCAGCTTTTATTAATGCTAAAGCAGTAGCTGAAAGTAATAGTTGGTCAATTAAACCTATAGATGTTGAATACAGAATTGGCAATAAAGCAGGTATAAAAGTAAAAGATGTTATTTCAGGAAGAGATTTCCACTGGAAGAAATTTTTAGATGTCTATCTGCCCGGTTGTATTGAAATTAAATGTGTGGGCAAGAGTTTAATTTTAATTAATGAGTTGCCTATTGAACAATATCTTATGTGTGTGGCAACTTCGGAAATGGGAGCTGCCTGTCCTGAAGCATTAATAGAATCTCAAACAATTGTCGCAAGGTCCTGGATGTTGGCGAATGTTGAAATGAAACATCGGGCTCTCGGAATGGATGTATGTAATGACGATTGCTGCCAACGGTATCAGGGAACTACACATTTAACCGACCAGTCTATAAAAGGCGCTTTGAATACTTCTGGCAAGGTGCTTATGTATGGCGACAATATTTGTGATGCCAGGTATTCGAAAAGTTGTGGCGGTGTAATGGAAACATTTGAAAATGTATGGGAGGGTGAACCACTACCGTATTTGCAAGCAATACCTGATGCGCCAGATGGGTTTATACATAATGCTTTACCTTTAAATTCGGAGGAATCGGTAAGAAAATGGATTGAGAATTCTCCTGAGACATTCTGCAGCCCTGCATTTGTTTATGAAAAAGATTTGAAAAATTATTTAGGAAATGTAGATGAAGAGGGAGAGTATTTTAGGTGGAATTTTCGTTATACTCAAAAGGAAATTACGGCGCTGCTGAACTTGAAACTGGATATAGACGCCGTGGC
This sequence comes from Fidelibacterota bacterium, assembly GCA_030665885.1. GTDB lineage: Bacteria > Fidelibacterota > UBA2242 > UBA2242 > UBA2242 > BS750m-G69. The sequence goes on along the minus strand of DAOUYY010000146.1, from coordinate 1,755 downwards.
AATACTGGCGATAAGACCGGTTAAAAGAGGCTATTCTGGACGATTGATTAAAGTTCAGGTTGATTATCGACATATTGATGGACAACAAGAATCTGTTATCATGGAAGATCAGTATGTTATCCGGCAAACTTTTCATGAACTTTTTTTATATAGTTCGGCTTTTGTCATTGATATTGAAAAAGGTATTGAAGATATTCCCGAAGCATTTATTTTAAAGGGCGCCGGGTGGGGGCATGGTGTCGGCTATTGTCAAATTGGAGCTCTCGGGATGTCATTAAAAGGCTTTACAGCTGAGGATATTGTTTACCACTATTATCCCGGATCCACATTGAAAAAAATATATTAATTTGCAGGAAAAGTATGTCAAAGATTGAAAAAAAATCGAATGGAAATGCACGTTCCGGATGGTTCTGGGTTCCCAGTTTGTATTATGCTGAAGGAATTCCGTATATAGTTGCGATGGCAGTGTCGGTAGCAATGTATAAAACGCTGGGAGTACCAAATTCGAAGATGGCTTTTTGGACAAGTGCTCTATATCTTCCATGGGTTATTAAGCCTTTATGGAGCCCGGTTATTGAGGCATTTTCAACAAAGAGGAACTGGATATTCGTTGCGCAGCTAATACTCGGCATGCTATTTCTTGGAATTGCTTTTACAATACAACTACCGTGGTTTTTCACTATCACTCTTGTAATTCTGTGGTTTCTGGCTTTTTCTTCTGCTACTCATGACATCGCCGCTGATGGATTTTATATGCTTGGACTCGATAAACATCAACAGGCGTGGTTTGTGGGTGTTAGGAGTACATTTTATCGTTTTGCGATGCTTACAGGACAAGGACTTTTACTTATCCTTGTTGGATTTATTGAAACAAATACAGGTCTCGAATCAATTGATGTAAATGTTTTTTCGGCTACTGATAACCAATTGCTACAAGTTGTGGATGTGAATTCTCTAAATCTTTCCGTACGAGAAGAGGAATTAAAGATTATTTGTGAACCGAGTACTTTAGTGATTGAAATAATCCCAAGAAAAAGATCTGAGGTTGATTCCATTGTTTCCCATGCAGAGAGTTGGAATGTTGAACAGGGGCACGTAGTAAAAGATACCGGAGAAGTAAGGAAAATTACTTTTTGGGGACGAATTGGTAATGTGTTCAAAAAGCCGATAGATAGTTTAGGAAACTTTATCCAAAAACATTTTGGGGAAAAGAAAGTGGAAAAGAGAGATTTTGTTGGAAATGTTGGTACACTCTATTTTCATCTCTCGAACGCACCTGAGGAAGGAAAAGAAGTTATAGTTATTTTTGGTAGGGATTCTGGTGATAAAAGCATTTCGCTTTTGCATGGAAATCGACTGATATTTTCCGAAAAAAATTGGAATAAGCCGGCAATAGCGGTAGTTCAACTAGATATTAATCTAAAAACCACAACCCAGTCAATTTTTCAAGCAAGAGCAGGTAATACTCCTTTGGCGTGGTCATTAATTTTCGTTGCTTTGGGTATACTATTTATAATTTTCTTTGTGTATCATAAATTTATACTTCCCTATCCTGTTTCTGATCGCCCTGCCATACGAGATAAATCCGAAACTTTCTTCTCTGAATTTTTTCGTACATTTGTTATATTTTTCAAAAAAGATGATATTGGTACTTATATTGCCTTTCTGCTTCTTTACCGTTTATCGGAATCCCAGCTGGTAAAACTTGCTCAACCCTTTTTATTAGATGCTCAGGAAGTAGGGGGATTGGCTCTT
>DAOUYY010000061.1 GCA_030665885.1 Fidelibacterota bacterium | reverse complement strand
ATAAGCACAAATTTCCTCGCAATATCCACAGCCTGAACACCTATCCGGATTGACTTGTGTAATTGTTCCCTCCGCTAAAATTGTTTTTTTAGTAAGAAAAGTTAATGCTCTACTTGCAGCAGCTTTTGCCTGAGCTAAACTCTCATCTATATTTTTTGGACAGTGAGCTAAACCACAGATAAAAATACCTTCGGTAGCAAAATCCACAGGGCGAAGTTTAACATGAGCTTCTAAGAACATCCCATCTGTATTTAGCGGTACTTTAAGCATTTTCGCCAATTCAACATTCCCTTTTGGTGCATCTATTGCCGTAGCGAGAACTACCAGATCAGCATCTATCACAATATTTTTGTCCATAATAGGATCAAATAGTATCACTGATATTTTACCATCAGTATTATTTACATCAGCAAAATTAACTTTTGGTTTGTCTTCCAATGAATATCTAAAAAAAACTGCACCTTTATCTCGAAGCTCAGTATAATATTTTTCCTGGAATCCATAAGTCCTTATATCGCGGTATAATACATAAATGTCGGTTTTAGGTAGGAGTCTCTTAAGTTCCAGAGCATTCTTCACAGCCATACTACAGCAAATCCGGCTGCAATACATTCTTCCCTCTTCTCGAGAACCGACACATTGGATCATAACAACATTTTTTGGCTTTCCATCCGGAAATTCCTTCTCATGAAGCATCTTCTCAAATTCAACTTGAGTAACAACCCGTGTGTTTCCTCCATAAAGATATTCCTCAGTTTTGTGTTCCTCTGCACCTGTAGATACGATGACGACTCCATGTTCCAGTCTATCTTCTTTTTTAGTCTCAGAATTAATAATTGTAGTCTCGAAATTTCCAACATATCCAGTGATTTCTTTTATTTGAGTATCGACATAAAGATGAATACGTTTATTGCGTCTTAAATTTTGAATGGTATGTTTAAGTAATTCTTGTGGATCTTTCCCATCAAATTGGAAGTAGATATTTCTTAAATTCCCACCTAATTTCTTTTCTTTCTCAATTAGATAAACCTCATATCCGGATTCGGCTATTGACAAAGCTGCCGTCATTCCAGAAAGTCCACCTCCAATGACTAATGCTTTTGGATCAATTTCGACAGGTAGTCTTTTTAATGGCGATAAATCTCTTGCTTTGGCAACAGACATACATACCAGATCTTTTGATTTTTCAGTTGCTAACTCCGGCTCACTCATATGAGCCCACGAACACTGATCACGAATATTTGCCATTTCAAAAAGATATTGATTCAAACCGGCTTCACGAATAGTTTCTCTGAAAAGAGGTTCGTGAGTACGCGGCGTACAGGCAGCAACAACAACTCGATTAAGACTATATTCTTCTATTTGGTTTTTAATAGTATCCAAACAGTCTTGAGAACATGCGTACATCAAATCTTCAGAATGCTCTACGTTCGACAATGTCTTAGCATATTCCGCAACATTCTTAACATCCACTACACCTGCGATATTTATTCCGCAGTGGCAAACAAATACTCCAATCCGTGGTCTATCTCCTATTACATTAATTTCTGTTGGAAATTCTTTCTTAGAAGTTTTTTCTTGTCTTTTAAGGTTTAAAAATTTTACAGCATCCGCAACAGCACCAGAAGCAGATATTACTGATTCTGGAATATCTTTTGGACCATTCATCGCTCCACAAACAAAAATTCCCTCTCGAGTAGTTTCCAGAGGTGTAAAAGTATCCGAACGGCAAAAGCCAAATTCATTCTGCTTTAAATCAAGTCGGTCAGCTAATTCCAATGCATCATTTCGCGGCTGTAAACCTATTGAAAGGACTACCATATCAAAATCTTCATACTGAATACTGCCATTTTCTTTGGTATATTTTAATCGTAAATATTCATCGGGAAGTTCAGAAATTTCTGCTACTTTTGACCTTATAAATTTTATTCCGTACTGATTTTCCGCTTTATCATAATATTTGTCAAAATCTTTACCAAATGCTCTGATATCCATATAGAAAATGGAGGATTCCAGATTTTTTATATGTTCTTTAACAATTATCGCTTCTTTGATAGCAAACATACAGCAAGCAGAAGAGCAGTAATTGTGATCAATACTTTCATCTCTAGAGCCAACACATTGTATAAAAGCAATCTTATTTGGCTCCTTTTTATCAGAAAATCTCAATATATGCCCGCCAAAAGGTCCCGAAGCGGAAAGCATACGTTCAAACTCAATAGAAGTCACTACATTCTTAAATCTCTTATAGCCAAATTGCCCAAACCCAATTGGATTAAAAGGATCGATCCCTGCAGCTAAAATAATAGCACCAACATTCAATTCAATTTTTTTGTCTTTATCTTCAAAATTGATTGCATCAGCGGGACATGTTTTTTCACAAATTCGGCAAACTCCCTTAGTGTGATATAAGCAGCGATCTTTATCAATTGTATATTCGGAAGGTATGCTCTGAAGGAAATAACGAGAAATTGCTTTCCGTTTGCGAAGCCCTTCGTCAAATTCATCATCTACTTTAACTGGACATTTTTCTTCACACAATCCGCAAGAAACACATTTTTCAGGATCAACGTATTTTGCTATTTCGATGACCTTACAACTAAAATCCCCCGGTTTACCAGTAATAGAAGAGACAAAGGATTTAATATGAAGTATGATCCCTGGATGTCTGGCACATTCACTCATTTTTGGTGCAAGGATACACATCGAGCAGTCATTGGTGGGAAAAGTTTTATCCAATTGCGGCATCCTGCCACCGATTGTAGAAGTATTTTCTACCAAATGCACTTCCAACCCCATATCAGCCAGATCAAGCGAAGCCTGAATTCCTGCAATTCCCGCCCCGACCACTAAAACAGATCTGCTTTTCATGCTCATAGATATTTCCTTACCTTTGCATCAATAAATAAAACCATAAGCCTGTATGATAATGTATCTCCAGTTGTCTTATAAAAAAATAGTTGTTTTAGTCGTGTTTTCTCCCAAACTCTTTATCACTTCAGTAAATTCATTACAAACACGAGCAAATTTTGGCCCTTCTGAAGCAGATATCCATGACAATCTGATTCTTCCCTCTTCTAAACCAAGTAATTCAAAAACTCTCTTTAAAATTGCAACTCTTCGGCGAGTATGATAATTCCCGTCCTGGTAGTGACAATCACCTGGATGACATCCCCCAATTAAAACACCGTCTGCGCCTCTTAAGTATGCTTTTATAACAAAAACCGGATCGACTCTGCTAGAACACATCACCTTAATAGGTAAAATAGATGTTGGATATTGTAGTCTGTTAATCCCGGCTAAATCCGCTCCAGTATACGAGCACCACTTACAAAGAAAACTAACTATTTTGGGTAAAAATTCTCTCTCCATTGTCCCTCAATATTTTGATATGATCAATAGGATCAACTTGACATTGACTTAATTTCGTCTAAACATTAAATTTTTTCTCATAAAATTTCTTCACCTTATAAACCCAACCTCTAGGTGACTCCTTTGGATAAATCCTGTTTATATAAAATTCTTACTCCCCAAGTTCAGCGAATTCCTCTTCTTTAAATACCGTTACCGGAATTGCCTCTTTTACATTTCTGCCAGGAATGTAATCGAACATTTTTGCGGTTTCTTCACCAATCTTTATAAACAAAGTGGAAACCGGAATATTTGCCGGACATACTTCTGTGCAGAGTCCACAGCCTATACATGAAAAACTCATATGAATCAATCTTCCAAGGTGAAAAAAAATCGTATCTGGTGGGAGTCGCAAAGCTCCCTTCTGGGAAATCTCCCTTTCTAAAATCGAAGCACTATAATCATAATTATGAGATTCAAAATCACAAAGGGTACAATAACAAATTGGACAAACACGGCTGCAACCGTGACATCCAATACATCTTCCAAATATGTTTATCATACCATCTAACCCGGAATATTTTGAGCTTAGCTCAGTGAAAAGATCTTCTTTTTCTCCCTTCCTTTTTGTTAAAAGAGAATTTATCACAGGTGATTCAAGATCTTCTTCTAACATTTCACCTTCAAAATCTTTAGCAAACTCCTTTGCCTTGTCTGTATTTAAGAACATTTTACATTCACTGTCCAACTTATTCTCACCAATTAAAGAAATAGTAATATCTGCATTCATTGGTAAAAAATGTTCACAAACTTTGCAGGTTTGTCTGATTCCTTGGGAAATACCGCCCCTTTTAACGGTTTCCCAATAACTGGGAAGAAACTTTTCAAAGGGTTCATCTCCCGTTTTTATAATCGGAAATACTCCGGCGCAGCTATAAGAAATCAATAAAAAATTATCAAGGGTTCCTTGTTCACGCTTGACAAGTTCAATAAATGCGCGCAATTCACAAGGTTTTATTACCACTGCCACAGGTTTATTCATGGGACTGAAGCGAGATAGAATTTGCCCGGCATTTGCTGGCATAAAAGGGTAAAATGGTATTGCCTCATCTAATCTGTTTTCATCTGTAACTAAACAATAATCTACAGAGTCATCTTTATTAATTTTTCTTAAAGTGAAAATTCCACTAACTCTATCATTTTCCAGTAAAAGTCTAAAAAAATCGATTATTGCCAGTTCTGCGCTTTTATTTACCTTCATCAGTCTATCCATCTTATTAATCCTGACCATCAGCGTCTTTTACCAATTCTTTTATCTCCAAAAGCTCATCAAATCTATATTCTCTCATCGGTAGTGGCTCTTCAGTACTGTTTCCGGCTTTATACTCAAATGTACGCTGGGTCTTATCAGCCACATAACTGAATATATCTGCGACAGGGATTGAGACAGGACAAGCATCGGTACATACTCCGCAAGAAACACAAGATAGACTCATGTGTGACATTCTTCCGGTATGAAACATAATTCTATCAAGCGGAAAAGATATTCCCCCTCTCTTACTTGTCCGCAAAAGAATAAAATCAGAGTTTGGTTTTGATACCTCGGAGTCAAAATAACATTGACGGCAGTAACAGATTGGACATGCACTCTGACAATTGTGACAACCAATACAATTTGCAAAAGTTTTCAATAGGTTATCAAATCCTTCTACTGTTGGTTTAACCAATTCGAATTTTTCAGCCTTCTGCTTTTCTTTTTTCTTTATGAGTTCAATAACTTTCTTTTCCCAGTTGGATAAATCCTCCGAATATTCAATTCCCAGATCATCTAAAATATTCTCACCTTTTTCAGTACCGGGAATGAGATAGATGCTACCGTTTTCAGTTCCTAATAAAGCAAAATGCAGATCACAGGCGGGAAAAGAAAAATTATCACAAATCTGGCAAATGGGTTTTGTAAACTTATCATCCCAAACATCACCGTCAAGTAAAGAGCCAAATATCTTTTCGCTCTCTTCGGGATTTTCAATGTAATTTGACATTTCTAAAGTGCCTGGACAATCATAACTGATAAGAGTTATTTTTTCCAAATTTACCTGCTTAAGTTTGGAGAGCTCAATTGATGCTCTAATATCACACGGTTTCATAATTGCCGCAACATTAAAATTCCCACCTCCCTTTCTGGTTAAACTCGTTAATGCCTTTGCTCCCTGGACAGATACAATCGGTGCAATGGGATTTGCATTATCCAAGAATGGTTTATCCCGAACCAAAACCCAGGCATAGGAATCATCGGCTGGAACCCTCATAGGAATAAGGATTCCATCAAAACATCCCTTTTCTAATGAGTTCCTAAGAAATTCAAGAATAGTTCCTCTAAATCCATTTTTTACAGAAATTTTCGCCCCTCTGTTTGGAACTATATTCATTTATCCTTTCTCCCTGTAAAAATCCTTTCGCTATCTAAGTGCTTCCACCATTTCTTGATAAAGCTGTGGATTAGTAAAATGTTTTGAACGAATTGCTCCCGACGGACAGCTCCCCATACAATTCCCGCAACCTCTACAAATTGCTTCATTAACGACAGAAATACCTCTATCTTCGTCAAAATAGATTGCACCATAAGTACAAACATTAAGACATGTCTGGCATCCTTTACAAAGCGCTTCCAGAACTTCTGAGACTTTCACTTCAGGAACGATCTTCTCTCCTGGAATTAGTTGTGTAAGAATTTCTCCGCCAACAGCCTGAGCCTGTAATATAGACTCCGAAATACCACTCGGACCTCGAGCAGCACCTACAATGAAAATTCCATCAGTTGAAGTAGCAATGGGATTTAACTTTTGATGAGCCTCCTGAAAAAATCCAGTTTCATCTAACTGAATATTAAGAAGCTCTGCTAACTCAGTTGCTCCATCCTCTGCTTCCATTGCAGGAGCGAGAATAAGCATATCAACCTCAATCTCTTTTTTAGTATCATCTGTTCCAATATATTTTATCTTGTTCCCCTTTATTTCAATATCCTTTATGCGAATAAAATCAATTGCACTATTTTGAAGATTTTCAAGAAAAAATTGGTCGTCTTTATTTGGTAAACATAGATCCCTATAAAACTCTTTTATTTTTATATCTGAAGATTGTTGTTCTAAGTATTGTGCAATTTTTAACATATAATTACAGCAGATTTGAGAACAATACCCTTTCTCTTCCCTCCCAACACAATGAATAAGTGCAATTGATCTGGGTTCTTCGCCAGACTTAAGAAGAACCTTTCCATTTTGAGAACACATTTCCTCAATTTCTAGTGATGTATATACATCGTCATCTTGTGTATATTCATATTTAGGAAGCTCACTTGTGTTAAGCTGCTTAAACCCGCTGGCAACGATTATCGCTCCGACCCTTAGTTCTGTTTTCAGGTTGTTATCTTTAACGTTTTTTAGAATAACCTCGAAATTTCCGAAAAATCCAATGGCTTTCTCTAACTCTGTCTCTTTAAAAATTTGAATATGATTATTCTCCTCAACATCTAACAATTTTTTCTGAATAACATCTGTGTTACAATTCTGTCTAGGCAGTAATTTTCTAAATTTTGCTGACTTCCCACCCAGTTTACTTGTTTTTTCAATTAAATAAACCTTCCTCTTTTTGCTAGCAAGGGATAGCGCAGTCTCTATTCCTGCAATTCCACCACCAATTACTAATACGTCAGGATTGCTGTCTAATTTTTTTTCCTCAAGAGGAGATTGGTAAGACACTCTGTTTATACTACCACGAATATATTGGATAGCTTTCTCCGTAGCCTCATCTCTATCAGAAATGATCCAGGCACATTGTTCACGAATGTTCACTATTCTGAATAAGTATGGGTTTAAATGCGTTTTTTTACAAATATTAATAAAAGTACTTTCATGATCTTTTGGGGAACAGGCAGCAATTACTAGATGGGTAAATTCATTCTGTTTTATTTCCTCTTCTAGAAATTTTTTACCATCAATAGAACAAAGCAATTTATGGTTCTTAATAACAAGTTCTTTATTTTTATATGCTTCTATAGATGAAATTTTTTCAATTATTTTATCAATATATACTTTATTAGCTATATTTGGACCGCATTCACAAATATAAATCCCTATTTTCTCGCCCATTATTCTACCATATTCTCGTAACTCACTCTAAGCAATTTATTACTTTACTGACAGACGCTTCTGCTTGTATTATAGAGTTTTGAACATCTTTTGGACCTTCCGCACATCCAGCAACAAAGATTCCAGATTTTGTTGTCTCTACAGAGCCAATATTTCGATTTTGAGTTAAGAAGAAGCCTTTGGTATCCTTGTTAATTCCAAGAACTTTACTTAAATGTGAAGTCTCTTTTCCGGGGATCATAGCTAATGAAAGGATAACCATATTTGCAGAGATTGTTTCTTCCATGCCTTTTCCATTAAGATATTTTATATCCAACCCACTTCCATTTTTTGTAACCTTTATTTTATCAGTTGAAGGTTGGAAGACAAGTTCAGTACTTTCCCTCTTTACATTTTCAAAGAATTTTTGGTACGATTTATCCGGCACACAAATATCTGAGTAAATATTGTACACTTTGGCATCTGGTATTTTTTGATTTAAAAAGTGTGCATATTTAAAAGAGCACATACAACATACAGCAGAACAATAACCCTGATCTTTTCTTCCAACACAATGAATAATGGCAATGGATTCCGGAGTTTTAACACCGTCGCGAAGAATCAACTCGCCTGAGGTAGGTCCATTAGAAGCAAACAGTCTTTCAAATTCCATTGCTGTATAGACACCGGGATATTTTCCATACCCAAAATTAGGAAGGTAAGTTGCATCAAATAAATCAAAGCCCGTTGCAACAATAATTGCTCCGACATAAACTTTAATTTTCTCATCTTTCTCAGAAAAGTCTATCGCCCCAAAATCACAAGCTTCTACACAAGCACTGCAGTTCTGCTTTCCGCTAAGCTGCAAACAGCTTTCGGGATCAATTGTTGGAACATTTGGTAAGGAACCTGGACAGGGCACATAAATAGCCTTTTTCTCTGCAAGATTTTCTTCCCACTCATTTTTCAAAACAACTGGACAGGGGTCATAGCACATTCCGCAACCGATACAGTCAATAAGACTAACGTATCTTGCCTTTTTGTTGATAGTGACAGTGAAATTCCCTACTTCTCCCTCAACTTTTTCTACAGTACTGAGAGTCATAACTTCAACATTTTGATTCTGCAAAATGTCCTGTTGTATAGGAGCAACCATACAAGTAGAACACTCTAAGTTCGGGAAACATTCTTCATTTTTTATGATATTGCCACCAATCAATGGGAGCTTCTCTATCAAATATACCTTCTTGCCGGCATTTGAAAGCATCAAACTTGCTTTCATTCCAGTTATACCTGCTCCAATAACAAGAACACTATTTGACTTACTCATCTTTTTCCCTTATACTATTTTTCACGTAGCACTTCGATTGAGCTATAAAAAGTAATCTCCTTATCTTTGTAGCTTTGCAGCAAATAATTAAATTCGTTTATATTCATAGAGTTACTCAAAAATAGGAATTATTATTTATTGGATTAGGTCCTAATTTTCTTATTCTTTCGGTAAATTCATTAACTACGGTTGCATATCTTTTTCCTTCAGCTGCCGATATCCAGGATAACTGCAATCTTTCAGGATCGAGTTTTAAAGTTTCTAATACCTTCTTTAAAAGGGCATATCTTCTTCGGGCATAATAATTACCTTTATCATAATGACAATCACCAGGATGACATCCTGCAATCAAAATTCCATCAGCACCACCAAAAAATGTAGTAAGTATCAAATTTTGATCTATTCTACTGGAACACATCACTCTAATTACATTTATAGATGGTTTTATATCTAATCTAGACGCTCCTGCTAAATCCGCAGCAGCATAGGTACACCAATTACATAAATAACCCACAATTTTGGGTTTAAAGTTATTTATTTTTACTTCGCCCATTATCCTTCCTTATATTATAATAGCGATATATACAAATAATGCGATATATCTTTCTAAAAAAATTTATTCCTTATCTATTATTCTAATTATTACCTCTACCCATTTCACTATCACTTTGTAACAGACTTTTGTTCCTTCTCTCCTGCCTTTAATTATACCCACATTTCTTAGTACCTTTAGATGCTGTGATATTGTGGATTGAGGTAGTCTTAAAGCTAACTGAATCTGAGATACATTACATTCATTTTTCAGTAGACCTGCTATAATCTTTAAGCGAGCTGGATGAGCTATCGCTTTTAACACCTCGCTCATTTGTTCAAATTTTTCCACCAAAAAACCTTCCCTAGTTATTTTTTAAGCTTTTCGGTAATAGCTTAAAATTACATGTTATCCTGTTTCCGTAATGAGTAGAAAATTCCTTATTTCTCGACGTCATTCTGGTATTTACAACATTTTATGTATTTTAAAAATTTTCTTCTATGTTCTTTTTTGATTCTCGCTACATCATACATTGACACATAAAATAGCAATTTGAAAATAAATTGCAAACAACAAACTTACTGATCCACAAAAAAATTATTTTTTCAAACGTTCAGATATCCAATCTGCAATTTCTGAAATACCCTCACCAGATTTGGCGGAAATATTATTAATATAAATTGTTGGATTAATCTGACGGATATAACTCTCAATTCTTGAAATATCCACATCAAGATAAGGCAAAAGATCAATTTTATTCACAATCGCCAAATGACAAACCCTGAACATAAGTGGATATTTTAGTGGTTTATCCTCACCTTCCGTTGTACTAAGTACAACCATATTGTAATCCGCGCCCGTATCAAATTCCGCAGGGCACACCAGATTACCAACATTTTCTATAAAGATTACATTTAACTCATCAAGGTCAAAATTATCCAATGCCGGCATTATGACTTCAGAACCAAGATGACAGTCACCACCAAATGGCTCTGTATTTATCTGTGAAACGGAAATTCCAAGAGGTAGAATTCTTTCGGAATCACGTGTAGTAGTAATATCTCCTTCAATAACACCTACTTTTAGACCTCTTTTTTGTAGAATCGGAATAAGTTTCTCTAATAAAGTTGTTTTACCTGAGCCAGGTGAACTCATTATGTTTATCAATAATGTCTTTGATTTGTTTGTCCGAACACGGATTTGATCAGCAAGTTTTTCATTCGCTTCCAGAACATTTCTTACAACCTGTATCTTCATTCCATCTCCATAATTATTAGTTCAATCCACTCTCAATTTGGAATTTGATATTTAATATTTGAAATTTGAAATTACCTATAAATCACACTCCGACATTCCCTTCTTCACATTTCTCATCTTCAAACTCTATACTTTCAACAAACATGTCCATCCCAGAAATGATCTCAATATCAAAAGAGTTACATTTCGAACAGTAAAATAAAGGTTCCTCGATAATTTTTTCTAATCCGCACTTTTTGCATTTTATTCTCAACGGTATTTCATCTATTTCAAGAGTTGCATTGTTTACAATCTTACTTTCTTTTTTTAATACTTTAAAACCGAACTGCAGCGATTCCGGGATTATTGCGTGCATTTTACCAGCTTTAAAAAAAATCTTTTTTACTGTTCCGCTGTCACTCTGTTTAGCGACTTCTTCTTCAACAATTGAGATTATATTTTGAGCGATGGTTAGTTCGTGCATTTTAACTCACATATTCATTTAATTAAGTAGCTGAAATAAATTAATAAAAACAATAGAAATTTAGTAACACAATCACTCTTGATTGTGGCTCTTTTCTTATCTTATAACCCAAACCAAAACATATTATTAATAATCAAACAAGAGTGTCTGATTTACGTAACGCGACTCTTGTTGAGGATGTCTTTTATAGATTGTGGTTCCATATTCATCTTATAACTCAATCCCAAATTAAAGTATACCTACATAACACGAAAAACATCCTGTTAATTAATAATCAAACAGGAGTGTTTGATTTACGTAACACAATTCCCAACGGGATCTCCATGAGACACTCCTGATTGTGGATTTAAACTTATCATAAAACCCAATCCCAAATTAAAATATACCTAAGTAAAACAAAAAACATCCTGTTAATTTATAATCAAACAAGAGTGTTTGATTTACGTAACACAATTCCCAACGGGATCTCCATGAGACACTCCTGATT
>DAOUYY010000245.1 GCA_030665885.1 Fidelibacterota bacterium | reverse complement strand
ACCACGATTTCGGTGATATTGAAAAAATCTATTTCTCCGAGTTTATAACTCCTTTACGCGGTGCCCGATATTATGAGGAGGAAGGTACGAGGTACTTTTTGACTAATTTCGAATTCCGCTATCCATTTATTAAATATTTGGCATTAGGCTGGCCACTGCCCCTTATAATGGGCGGTATCCAGGGAGTAACATTTCTAGACATGGGAGCAGCCTGGAATGGAAATGACTTACATTTATTCGGTCATGAAGATATAAAAGGTTTTTATTTTGATGATCTTATTTCTGGGTTTGGAGTGGGAACCCGGTTATTTTTAGGGTATTTCCTTCTAAAAATAGATGTTGCCTGGCGTTTTGACTTTAATGTGATTTCCTCTCCGAATTACCTGTTTTCTCTCGGATTGGATTTTTAACCTGAATAATTCACTCTGTTAGACATTTATCGTGCTTATTGTATGATTTATTAGAAAATATTTATCTAACGGGGTGAACCAATAAATAATAAAATCAGAACAATTATTTAGAATAGTATTACTTATGGTTAATATTACTGGTGAATTATTCACCAAAGGCCGCCTTTTGTTGGGTTAATGTCCGGCTTTCCCTTTACCCACACCGCTGATTCCTGGCAATAATTGTAGAGAACGAAAAATATCTATTTCTCCAAATACTGGTAATACCTGTAAATCACGAGGAGAAATAGTTAATTGGCTTACATTTTCGGAGCTTTTAAAAACTTCGTAAGCCTTTGCTACTACTTCGACCTGATCAAATTCTATGGCTTTCTGCTTTACTTCGATAGTTATTACTGATATTTCTTCAGGATCGTTTATGATCACTTCCATTTTTCATATCCTATAAAAGAGACCTGAGGTGTACAGATACCGGTTGGAGCATTTGCAATTACAAAGTAACCATCTGAATTTGTAACGGTTCCTTGATATTGTCCTTTTAAGACAATATTTGCATAAGGAAGCGCTTCCCCGGATTTTTCGTCATTCCATTTGTTTCACTGATTCTAACGCATCCCTGATTTCAAAATCATTTGGCAGTCGGAATGCGTGCCGGGCAGTAAATTGCATGTTGTCTTCGACGAAATTCAGATTGGGAATATTCCAGGAGATAAAGCGATACTCCTGGTCTCCATGAGAGAACCCCGAACCTATGGATAAAAAATCAGGTAAAAGTAACTTAATAACTTAATCACTTAATAACTTTAATTGTGGGCCCCCCGGGGATTCGAACCCCGAACCTACGGATTATGAGTCCTACGCTTTACCGTCTTGAAGAAACAATCCGTATCCACCATGTATCCGAATTTATACATTAAAAGACACTTTGACAGAGGTTTTCCGACGAGGAGAAATTTTTAAACACCGATTTTCACAGGGTTAATAATCGTCACAATTAAACTTAATCAAGGAGTCCAGATAATTTGAATGGTTTTGTTATTTAGCCAGGGTACTTGAATTGGTCTGTTTAATTTATCAGCACTCATTAGTATCGGAGTATGTGCCCTTTTTCGTATTTTTACATAAAACTTATCACCGGTATATACTATCTTTCCTGGCATATTAACAAACTTTCTAAAGATTGTTGGAGCAAGCGACTTTTCGAAACGTCTCAGGTCTTTTGCAAATCTATGGTATAAAGTATCTGCAATAAACGTCCATAGAATATCAAAATGAATCCTGATCATTAAGGGTGAGGAAAGAGCATTCAGGTTAAAAAACGAGACCAACTCTGATATTTTGTTCTCAATGTGCCAGCGTTTTGCGTATACTAACAAAATCTCTGACAGTTTTAATTTCTCATTATTTGTTATAATAAAGGTTGGATTTTTCCTGCCATGCTTTTTTACTACAATTTGACGAAAACTGTTTTTACAGTCTTTAAGAGTTACTCTTTCCTCAAAGACTAATACATTTTTATATTTTCTCTTTTTAATAGGAAGATTTACCCTTGTCCAGTCATTATTTGGATATTCCAATGCCTTCTCCAATATCTTCTGGCTTCGCTTACGAAGAGTAATAAATTTTATACCATCATCTGTTAATTCATCTAACACCTTATATTTTGTGAACTTGCAATCAAAGACAAGTGTTTCGTCAATACTACCATTTACCTTTCTCCAGTAGGTTATGAATTTTTTTATCTCTTTTGATTCTTCTCTACGTAGAATATCCGAACGTGTATACAAAATTGCATTGCTCTTGCTATCCTGTGCAAAAACCGTATTTGCTGCCTTCATTGACTTTCCCCTTGAACCACACCATAACTTCTCCATATTACTTTCATCTCCATAATGCGGTATAGAATGAAAATCTAAATTGATATAATCACCATTGTAAAAGTCCGGATATATTCCTTTGAAATGTTTTATCAGTCTCTCCTGAAATTCATACAACATCGACTCTGAAGTTCGGCAGGAATATGTACACATGTATGTAGACTTGGGAAGTAAATTCAATCCTGCAAATATACCTAGCCCCGGTTCATGGTCATACTGATCCATCTGACTCAGCCTTTGATTACCTATCAACTTCAAAGCAAGCATAGAAAGGGCTGCTTGCACTGAGTTAATATCAGTCGAGGCTGGCAAATTGCATCCTTTAACAATATCTATAATACCTGATTCAAGGATATAGGGCAGGAAGAAATATATACCAACAACCGGTGAATCTATTTGAAAGGGTTTTAATTTATCAAGATCTAAACCACCAGACCTCTTTGGAATAAACTTATTTTTATTTGTCTTGCCTAACTCTCTATTCGTCCTTCTTCTTAATCTTTTAAAACCTGAATCTTTAAGAATACGTTCAATTGTCTTTACAGAAATGACTTCCCCTTCAGATAACATTCTATTGTAAATGTCAACAGAAGATATATTTTCCTTTCTAATCTTAATTAGAACCTATTCGAAAAGGGTATTAATACCCGCTTTTTATTAATGTTGCCACCATTATCACGAATACAAATTTGATTTTTTCTTTCCTATCCCTAAGACGGGTCTCCGATAGTTGATAGTTTACCTCATTGTAATTTTTGAGGCTTAATTTTTCAATTTTTCCGATTTTTAGACGTACTTCACCCTATCTTTCTCATTTTTTACCATTTCAGTTTAGTGTAATGTAAATTTTAACCAAATTCATTAATCTTACTCCTTCCGCGGATTCTATTCAAAGTGACCATTCGATAAAAATTGTAGACAATTACTTTTTCCAATAATTC
>DAOUYY010000041.1 GCA_030665885.1 Fidelibacterota bacterium | reverse complement strand
TAAATATTGCTTACCTGTATAAAAAGCCTCTATTCCCATTCGCCAACTATCTTCTTCTTCATAAGTCAGGGTCATGTTTAATTTATGTTTTGGGGTTAATTCCAAATTAGGAAATGCATTGTCGTATCTCTTTTGTGCATCTGTATAGGTATAGTCAATAAATAGAGCAAGTTCATCTAAGGCAAATGTAATGTTAGTATCGAAACCTCTAGTTTCCAGAGGTGCATTTGCGTTTTCGTAGGATAAAATTCCTTTTAATAATGAATCAGGTTGGGAAATGAGTGCGTTGTTAATATTCGTGTAGTAAAACGCTTGATTGAGTGTAACAGCGAAATTTTTAAATATAATGGTTTTGTAGTTGATATCGACATTTACTCCTTGAGAATTTTCAGCTTTTTTATCTTCGCCAATGGGTAAAACATTTTTGTAACCTTTTGCTTCTGCTTCACTTGTAAATACTGTAGGAGTTTTATAACCGAAGCCACTACCTATCCGTAAATAGAAGTTATTCGTAATTTTATGCAAAACTGAAAATCGTGGTAAAATAAAAACGCCATACTTATTGTGATAATCTGATCGGATACCTGTTTGTAAAATAAACCTTTTATTCAAATTCCAGTCGTCTTGAGCAAATAACCCTGTAGTATAGCAGTTATAATCTAATGGCATTTCAGTATCTGCTTTATTTTCATTGAAAGCGTCAGTGATAAGATTTAATCCAAAAACTGTGTTATGCTTATTTGTCCTTACTAAAAAAGACAATTCAGAGTAGCTGGATGTCTGGTTGCCATTAAAGTTTGCTGAATTTACTGAGATATTTCTTTGAAAGTTACTAAAGCTGTTTTTAAAAATAAGAGTATTATAATGTTTAAACTTTTTTTCAAACATCAGTTGGGAAGTGATCCTATTTGATTTGTTTTTTTCAATAAAAACGTGTGGTGAATCAGGAGCATTTTCAATTGCAAAAATATCTCCCCCTACACGATTTTCAAACGATGATGATATACCAAATAATAGATCAGTAGAATCATTAAAATAGTAAAATAATTTAGGGTAAAGTGTAGTTTGCTGAAATTGTGGCAAATCAGTAAATCCGTTTTCATTTACATCAATAGCTTTTTGTATGCTTTGACTGGCAAGGAAAGTAACACCGATTTTATCCTTACGATTGGAGTAAAAAGAACTAATGTCTCTGCCTCCTTTTTGAGTTTGGTTAAATAGAACAGACCATTCAGGTTTTTTAGTGGGATTTTTAGAAACCAGATTGACAATTCCTGCAATGGCATCCCCACCGTAAAGAGCAGAGGCTGAACCTTTTATTACTTCTACTTGTTTCAAATCCAGTGGAGGTATTTGCAGTAGGCTTAAGCCTGACGAGAAGCCACTGTAAACCGGAAAACCATCTTTTAGTAACTGTGTGTATTTCCCAGGAAGTCCTTGAATACGGAAACTTACATTTCCTGATGTCGCAGAAGTTTGCTGAACTTGAATACCTGACGTTTCACCCAATAGCTTTGAAATATTACCAGGTTTTATTGCTATTTCTTCTTTAACTTCCTCCGAACCGAGCACTTCTACTCGTATAGGTACATCTTCGATTCTATTGTTGGTTCGGGTAGTAGTAACAATTATTCCCTCGAATTCCAATACAGTTAGTTCCAGTAATATAACTTGTATTTTTTCAGGATTT
This sequence comes from Fidelibacterota bacterium, assembly GCA_030665885.1. Taxonomy (GTDB): domain Bacteria; phylum Fidelibacterota; class UBA2242; order UBA2242; family UBA2242; genus BS750m-G69. The sequence goes on along the minus strand of DAOUYY010000041.1, from coordinate 11,841 downwards.
GTTAAAGGAAAGGTTACACTTTGCTGGTAGGATTTATAACCAATATAAGAAAATTCAATTGTAAATGTTCCGTTAGGGATGTTTTTTACAATTACTTCTCCGTTAATATCTGAGATTGCTCCTATATTAGTGGTCTTGACAATAGCATTAACACCAATAAGAATTTCATCGGATTTTTCATCTCTAACAATTGCTTTAAAGCTATTTTGACTGAAAGCAAACTGTGTTATTAGAACGAATATGATCGAAAAAGAAGTTCGTATAAGTTTCATAAATCCTCAGAATATGATGTTGGTTCAAGTTCTTTATAAAAACACTTATTTTGCATTGTAAAAAATAGCAAATCTGTATTTACAGGCTCAGGTACTGAAATACGTATCTAACTTTTTATATTCTTGAAATGAATGACTTAAATAGCAGTTATTATTTAAAGAGTATTTCACTGTTTCCAGATTTAACAGGACTTTAGATCTCTGGTCGGTTTTGCATATCACATTTTCCTTCGAATTGTGCCCCTTCTTCTATGACAATTTGCGATGCCCTCACATCTCCACGGAGCATTGATCTATCACCCAATACAACTTTATCGGCAGCGATTACATTTCCCTCAACCTGTCCCCCGATATGAAGGTCTTTGCCAACTAGCTTTCCAATAATTACAGCACCTTGAAGTATTCTAATTGTTCCTTCTGTCTCAATATCTCCGGTTACTTTACCATTAATAATAATGTTTCCGGCTAACTTAATATCACCATTTACTATCGAATTCTCACCAATTATGGTATTAATTGACGGATCCTTCTTCTTCATATTTTTGCCCTTCAACTATCTCCCAATATTTTTAATAGAAACATCTGACCGTCTATAAGAATATATCATGCTTTGTGGGTCTATTGGATTTCCTTCTCTCCATATTTCAAAATGAAGATGGGGACCATTGCTAATACCAGTGTTTCCCAAGTATCCAATAACTTCGCCCCGATTTACATATTGGTGTTCTTCAACTATATTCCTCTGGTTGTGTCCATAAATAGTAAAATAACCATTTGCATGATAAATAATTACCATATATCCTAAATGATAAGTCCAGTTTGAAAACACGACAACGCCTGATGCTGCTGCCTTGACCGGTTCCCCCTCAGATGCTGCAACGTCAACACCGTAGTGATTATCCTCAGTGAAAATATGATCATTAACAAAACCCTGTGTAATGTACCCATCGATTGGTGGATAAATCGGTATGTTCTCAAGATAACTTATTTCTATTGATTTACTAGTGAGTTGGTTACTAATACCGGGAGGAATGAACAGAGAATCAAAATCAAGAGAATCAAGTGAGGGAAGACTTAAATCAGCTCCAAGAACTGATCTGATATATCGATCCATCTGCCTGATCTGATTATAGTCGCTAAGTATTTTCGTAACTATAAGCCTGTCCTGAATTAGTTGCTCATTCTCGGCTGAAACTCGATTGTACTCCAAAGCTTTTGGCAAAGACAGACAGATAGTAACAATGGTTGAGATAATTATAACTATCAGTAAGGAAATAACAATCCGAGTTGTTGTGGTACTGAAGGTGCGAATAAATGGTTTTTCTTTATTGTCTGCAAGGATATGTAATGTATAGTAATTCTTTTTCAATTCGATAAGTCCTCAATAGATTCAAAAATTTCTAATAAACGGTTCAAATCTTCTTTTGAGTAGAATTCTATTTCAATATTTCCCTTTTTCTCGTTCCCCCGAATCCTGACCCGCGAACCCATGATCTGCATCAGTCGCTCCTCTAAATCTTTAATAAAAGGAGTTTTTATCTGTTTTTTTTTCTCAGGGAATTTATGTTTTGTTGGTTCTACTTTTTTCACAAGAGATTCAACATCTCGAACATTAAGCATATCCCTCTTTATTCGTCTCCAAAGGTTAATCTGCTGTTTTTCGCTATCTAAAGAGAGAATTGGTCTGGCATGACCGGCACTCAGCTTAGCTTCTCTTAAATCCCTTAGAATTGGGTCAGGAAGGTTAAGTAAACGCAACGAATTGGTAATTGTTGATCTTACTTTACTTACCTTTTTTGCAATTTCTTCGTGGGAAAGATTGAATGTATTAGAAAGTATCTGAAATGCTTCTGCTTCTTCAACGGGATTCAAATCCTCCCGCTGCAAATTTTCAATAAGCGCCAGCTCCACCATCTCTGCGTCGCTCTCAACTGGCAAGATATATGACGGAATTGTCTTTAGACCTAATTCCCGGGATGCTATTAATCGACGCTCCCCGGCGATCAGTTCAAAACCATCATCAATTTGCCTGATTGTTATAGGCTGTATGATCCCTTTTTCGCGAATAGACTGCTTCAATTCAGCCATTGCTTCTTCATTAAAATTTTTCCTCGGTTGATTTGGATTTGTACATATGTTATCCAATTCTACTTCTGCAACTTTGTAAACCAGCTCCATTCCTTGTGGATACTCAGGAATGACAGCGCTGATTCCTTTACCCAATCGTTTGACCGTCATTCTTTAAAATCTCTCCGACTAAATTCATGTAATCCTGAGCGCCAGCACAAGAAGCATCATAAAGTATTATCGGTTTTCCGAAACTGGGAGATTCACCAAGGCGAACGTTACGTCGAATAATAGTTTGATAGACTTTTTCTTTAAAATGGCTCCTTACCTGTTCTGTTACTTCCTTTGAAAGTCGAAGCCTCGAGTCATACATTGTAATTAAAACGCCCTCAATCTGAAGTCCTCTGTTTAAACTTCTCTGAACTAAACGAATTGTATGAAGTAGCTGCCCAAGTCCTTCCATAGCATAATATTCACATTGGATCGGTATAATGATTGAATGTGATGCTGTAAGAGAATTTAATGTCAAAAGTCCCAGAGAGGGTGGGCAATCAATTATAACATACCTATAATCTTTTTTTATCTCTTTAATGTTTTTTTTAAGAATAGTTTCCCGACTAATCATTGAAACCATTTCTATTTCAGCTCCTACAAGGCGTGCGGTTGAGGGTAAAATATCCAGAAATGGAATCTCAGTTGTAACAATTGCGGAGTTAATATCAATTTTTTCTACAAGTACTTCGTAGATACTTTTTTCAATATGTCTATGATCAATTCCACATCCAATTGTAGCATTTGCCTGAGGATCTATATCTATGAGAAGTGTATCTACTTCGGAAACACCAAAACCGGCTCCAAGATTTACGGCAGTCGTAGTCTTACCAACTCCGCCTTTCTGATTTGCTATAGTCAGCATTTTAGTCATGTCAATTGCTCTAACTTCAATGTTTACAATATATTTTAGGTCTTACAATAACCATAATAAACATGGCAAATTTAATTCCACCCTCAGCTAAAAACAAGACAAAAGGATTCAATTCGGTTCGTCTGCATTTTTTTGTTTGTGGATAAACTATTTTCTTCAATAACATACAAATTCTTGAAATCAAATATACAATGTGAAATATAACTCATAAACATAAGATATGGTACACAGTTTTAAAAAAATTAAAGAGTGACGATAATAGGACTCACCGGATTTTTTGCCTGACGGGCAGGTCAGGCATGTGTGGAGATGGAAATTTTTATCTTAGTCAATGGATTTTTATTCATTAGTTGTGGCAGGAGTTTACCTCTGCCACATAAGGAAATAAACCTTCCGAAGGTTCTCAACCTTCGGAAGGTTATTCAAATTGCTTTTAAAATAGTGATAAATTACATAATTTATTTTTGTACTATGAGTTATAGAGCTATAAATATAACAATTAGAAATAGCATTTCAAGCAGAGTGATCATCTTATTTTTTCTTTTTATTCTTCTTATTCCAGCATTTTCTGAAAAATATACTAATACTATCTTTAATATTTCAGCAGAGTCCAAGGCTAATATTTTAATCGTAGATAAATCTAAACAAATGTTATTCGTTAAAAAGAGAGGTTCCACAGATTCTGTTGAGCAATTTGAGAAATTTAGGATAACAACCGGGAAAGTGTATGGGAATAAAGAGAAGGCGGGGGATCTTAAGACACCGGAAGGAATTTATTATATTGTTGGCAAGATAATTGGGAGCAAACTACCCGAAAAGTATGGACCTCTTGCTTTTGTACTTAACTATCCTAATCCTGTAGATAGAATCTTTGGCAGAACGGGTTCTAATATCTGGATTCATGGTAGAAATGAGGAGATAGTTGACCGACAAACAGAGGGATGTATATCCTTGGAGAATAATTATATCCTCAACCTTGCTCCATTTATTACTATAAACAAAACTCCTGTCATCATTGTTGATAGTTTAGGGAATCTCAATGAGGTTGAATATCAGCAAGAAATTCGAATGTGGGATAACATAATGCAATCATGGAGCAATGCTTGGGAAACTGGTGATACATTAACATATTTTCACTTTTACTCATCTTTTTTTAAAGATGAATCAGGTAGAGGGTTAAAATTTTTTAAGAACATGAAAAAGGTACTTGAAGCGTTATACGAATGGAAAAATATTACTATTGACAATATTGTCGTCCTCTCTTCAGAATATGAAGCACGGGTACAATTCAATCAAAAATATTATTGTCCAAAATTTTATAGTAGTGGAGTTAAGACATTAACCTTTGTACCCGTTGATTCTGCCTGGGAAATTGTAAAAGAGCAATTCACAAGTGCAGTTCCTCGAGTATATGTAAATGGATCCATTAAGAGATTCATTAAATCATGGGAATCTACCTGGGAATCAAGGAACATTGAAAATTATATTTCTTTTTATGATTCTTCATTTTCAGCAAAAGGGTTTTCGTTACAGGAATGGTATCAATATAAAAGGAGAGTTTTTGATCAAACAGATAATGTTTATGTTAAATTGAGTTCCCTTAAAATTTGTAGTTTGGGAAAAATGATCTGGGAAGTATCCTTTGAACAGGACTATCAATCGGATAATCATAACGACATAGGTCAAAAGATACTTAATGTCTGTGGTTATCCTGGTAATTTTAGAATATTAAAAGAGGAATGGAGTACATTAGAAAAAAATGAGAAAAATTAATCTTTATATTCTTCTAATTTTCCTTTCAATTGTCTCTGTTGGAATTTCGGAAGATATTAAGCGTCCCTCCAGGAAGCACATAATGTATTTTGAAAATACCCCTAATGAATTGAACATTTATAAGCTTTACGGTCGGTTCGATGGAAATACTGTCTTTATATTAGGGGGCATTCAGGGAGATGAACCCGGGGGATTTATGTCGGCAGACCTTTATCCCAACCTTCAGTTGGAGACAGGAAATCTTATTGTAGTACCTCGTGCAAATTTTCATTCAATTATTAGAAATGAAAGAGGTATAGGTATTAATGGGGATATGAATAGACGTTTTCACACTGATGCACCAAAAGATATTGAAGGTCAAATTGTTGGAATAATCAAAAAATTAATGGCAGAGTCCGATCTGTTCTTAAACCTTCATGACGGGTGGGGATTTTACAGTGATGTCTGGATAGATGATATGAGAAATCCGAAAAGGTTCGGACAATCGGTTATTGCGGACGCATCCACGTACATTACTGAAACAGATGTGCTTGGACTTGAATCTATGGCCCAGGAGGTAATTTCCACGGTCAATAAGAAGATCGAGGATGAATCACATTACTTTCACTTTATGAACACCAATACTCTTGCACCTGACACTGAATTCCCGGAGCAACTAAAATCCGCGACCTGTTATGCTCTAACGCAATTTGGTATTCCTGCATTTGGGATTGAGTCTTCAAAGAACTTAAAAAACCTGGAGCTGAAGATAAGGTATCATAACTATGTCATAAATGAGTTTTTAGAATTAGTGGAGGTAGAGCCGGAACATCCCGCAATTATTTATGAACCACCCCAGTTGATATATTTGCTTATATCAGTTAATAAAAATGACCCACGGTTGATTGATAATAATGGTACTATTCACCTGTTTGCTGGTGATGAGATCAAAGTTACTCACATCGAGTCCAATTATGAAAGAGGACTTAGCTGCGATATAATTGGAGTAGGCACAGAGCAGGATTTTCAGAAAACGGTTGTATTAGATAAATCTACCTCAATCATTGTGAAGAAAGACAGTAAGATTATTGGAAAAATAAGTATCAATGTCGATACACTCAATTGTGAACTTATGACATATATTTTGGAGGTGAATGGGAAAAATAAGGCAATTCTTCACAGACAAACTTTACGTGTAAAAAGAGGGGATAGAATTAGAATAAGAAATGTTGTCTTGGAAGGGCTTAATAGTTCTCAAGTTAAGGTAAATCTTAAAGGATACGTCCCTCCTCTTAACTATAATACGGGTGAGGACAGAAATTATCTTATTGATGCTTCAAAGTTAAACTGGAAAAAATATTCAATATATGGGAAAGGCAAAGTCTATCCTATCGTAGTTTTAAAAGGTGAGAAGGAAATTTCTCGTGCATTTATATATATCAAAGGTTAATGATTGTTGTAAATGTATCAACAAATCATTTAGCTCTGATAATTCACCACTTAGCGATCCCCCTGGTGTAAAAAAGATTTAAAAATCACTTGTTAATGATCTTGGTAAATTGTACGTTTGGAATGTACAATTGGAAAGGTGATGTATATGCAAACAATTGCAGTAAGTAAATTAAGAGCAAATTTAATGAAAGTTTTAAAAGAAATTGCACATGGAGAAAGTTTTGATATTACCTCTCGAGGTAAAATTGTTGCTAAATTATTACCTCCTGATTACAGTAGAGATAAAGCAAGAAATAAACTAAAGGAAATTGGAAAGAGAGTTGTAATACATGATGTAATTTCTTCCATCGATGTTGAATGGGAGACAATGCAAGAATGATAACTGTAGATACCCATATCATTATTTGGGATGCCTTGAAACCGGAATTGCTAAGTGAAAAAGCAAAGAACGAATTGGAACGAGCAAACCAAACAGATGGAATTATTTTCTGCGATATTTCTCTTTGGGAAATTGCAATGCTGATTAAGAAGAAAAGAATAGAAATTGATGTCCCATATCTTGAATTCATAGATTTAGTTAAAGCTTCAAATAATTACATTTTTCAAGAAGTAACTCCAGAGATTGCTGAATTATCCGCCAATTTACAATTAGAGATTAATTCAGATCCAGCTGATAGATTAATTAGCGCCACTTCTCTTATTTCCAATACTCCACTAATCACAGCTGATAAAAACATGAGAAAATCGAAAGAATTAAGAACGATATGGTAAAGGCGGTATAACATTCGTTGGAGGTAACGCCGTAAGCCGTTGCGTGATTTTGAGGTTTTCGCTCTTTCACAATTCAAACTTATTTCTAATGTTTATTAAAAAAATAACGGCGTAACTCAACTTTGCCGTTGTGTAATAAAAAAATATAATTTTTCGTGTTCTCTTTCATAAACACTTTTTTAACAACTGCTTTTTCGTTGCATTAAGTTATACTCTCAATTAAATTCAACCGCTTTTTTGAGAGTATAGACTTTTTTATTAAGGTGACAATAAATGTTTAAAAAAACTAATGTTCGTTTCATTATTATTAGTGTTGCAATTGTTCTTGCACTCTATTCCTTATATTGGACTTTTGCTTACAATACATTTTCCGACAATAAGATAGAAGAACTACGATCCAATGGCAAAATAGAAAAGTATGAAGATCGGATAATTCGAGTTGGGTTGGATTTACAGGGAGGAATGCATGTCGTTCTGGAGCTTGACTTACCTAAACTGATCGAGAGTATTGCTTCAAATAAGACACCTCAATTTTATTCAATACTTAATGCAACTACTAAAGAGTATAAAGAGACCGGTGACGACTTTTTTAATGTTTTCAAAAGGCAGGTTGATGACAATAATTTCAAACTTGTTCGCCATTTTAGTGACCGGGGTTATAAAAACAGCGAGATAATAAGTAGTTTGAAAGATGAATCTAAAGATGCCGTGAGGCGTGCTCTTGAAATTATTAGAAACCGTATTGACCAGTTCGGTGTGTCTGAGCCGACGATTCAGAAAGCCGGTCAATATCGAATTATTGTGGAGCTAGCAGGAATTCAAGACCCTGCAAGTGCGCGAAATCTTATCCAGAGTACTGCCCTCATGGAATTCATTCTTTTAAAAGATCCGGAAGTCACTCAGTCTTTTATAACTTCAGTCGATAATTATCTAAAAACAGGCAGGAAGGATATTGAAAAGCCAGAGATTAGTGAAGAAGACACAATTGTTGAGTTAAAAGAATCAAAAGATAAAGCAATCAGTGTTAACGATCTTCTTGGAATGACAGCAGTAGATGTCGGTATCGAACAAGATTCATCAGACACTGCCTTAGTGGTGGATGAAGAGATTTTTTCAGAAAGACCTTTTTCTTCATTGCTCAGAAATGTTGGCAGTAGAATTGGTGTACCGGAAAGAAACGTTTATGCTGTTAGAAAAATTCTTAATGATCCGGAAGTCCGGAAATTAATTCCCTATGACTCCAAGATATTGTGGTCAGCAAAGCCCAAGCGGCTCACAATGCAAGATGGTAAGACTGAGAATTACAATTTAATTTATCATGTCAACCGGGAGACGGGACTTCAGGGAAAATATGTCACAAAGGCACAGGCAACCGTTGGTGGGGCTGGTACGACAAGTGCAGGACAGCCTATAGTGAATATGAATATGAACAATGAAGGGGCGAAAATATTTTCTCGTCTAACCGGTGCAAACATTGGTAAGGATTTGGCTATTGTACTTGATGATAAGGTATATATGTCTCCTACGATTAAGGTAAAAATTCCTAATGGTGCTTCCTATATTGAAGGTTTGGAAAGCATAGGAGAGGCAAAAAATATTGCTATTGTGATACGTGCCGGTGCTTTACCTGCCCCTGTGGATGTTATAGAGGAGAGGACGATTGGCCCATCTCTTGGTCGTGATTCTATTCAAACAGGTATAAAAGTTGGTATTATTGGTTTTCTATTAGTAGTTATTTTTATGTTCATATACTATCGGCTGTCCGGACTTCTTGCTGATATGGCTCTAATACTGAATATTATTTTTGTTATGGCAATTTTAGCAATGCTGCGAGCTACATTAACCCTGCCCGGTCTGGCTGGTTTAATTCTTACAATCGGAATTGCAGTTGATGCAAACGTGCTAATCTTTGAACGAATTAGAGAAGAGCTTGAAAAGGGAAAGACCGTAAGAGCTGCCATAGAAAGCGGATATGCGCGTGCATTTATAACAATTCTCGACGCTAATGTGACAACAGGTATTACAGCTTTAATTTTAATGCAATTTGGAACCGGTCCGGTAAAAGGATTCGCAACAACTCTGCTCCTGGGGATTATCGCGAGCATGTTTACGGCGATTTTTGTAACACGGACCTTTTATAACTATATAACTGATCGTAAAGTTTTAAGAACACTCAGCATATAAATTATCGGGATAAATAAAAATGAGATTTTTTAAAGAAACCAATATTCCTTTTGTGAAGTTCAGTAAAACAGCTGTAACCGGCTCTATAATTTTCCTCGCTATAAGCCTTATTTCAATCTTTTTAGTCAAAGGCTTGAATTACGGTATTGATTTCACTGGTGGTTCTCTTAGTCAGGTGAGATTTGATAGTAACGTCACAACTGGGGAAATCAGGCAGGCTCTTTCGTCGGTTAATCTTCAAAACAGTATAATTCAAAAAACAAGTGGGAGTAATGAGTTTCTCATTAGAGCTCCTCAGATCGAAGGTATGGAAGATATTCCCGGCGAAATCAGGAGAGGTCTCGAAACACTTAAAAATAATTCATTTGAGATCAGGAGAACTGAACATGTCGGACCGAAAATTGGGAAGGAGTTGCGAACCGCAGCAATATGGGCAATTGTTTCGGCAATTATTGTTATCGGTATATATATTACTATAAGGTTTAAATTCCAATTTGCTGTTGGAGCAGTTGTGGCTCTTATACATGATGTTCTCTTCACGCTTGGTATTTTTTCTTTACTGCAACTCGAAATTTCACTTTCGACAATAGCGGCATTTCTTACAATTGTAGGGTATTCACTCAATGATACTATAGTTTTGTATGATCGTGTTCGTGAAAATATAAAAAAGAGGCGCAATGAGAAAATTGGAGATATTATAAATATCAGTATAAATGAAACTCTCAGTAGAACCATTATAACTTCGCTGACAACGTTTATTGTGGTTGTAGTACTATCATTTGCACCCGGAGAAGTAAGAATTTTTGCAATTGCTATGATTATCGGGGTTCTTGTTGGAACCTATTCTTCCATGTTTATCGCCGGTCCGGTGGTTATTTATTGGCAACAAAAAATTCACGCAAAAAAGAAATGAGTGATAACTGATTTGAACGTTTAATGCTCCCTGTGGGAGCATTTTATTTTTACAGGAGAAAACATGTCCGTTTTAGCAGTTTTAGGTGGTCAATGGGGCGATGAAGGTAAGGGTAAAATTGTTGATGCCCTTTGCGAATGTTCAGAGGTGGTTGCTCGCTTCCAGGGTGGAGCAAATGCCGGACATACTATACTCATCGGAGAGGAGGAGACAATCCTTCACCAATTACCCAGTGGAATTTTACGTGAAAATATTGACTGTATACTTGGTACTGGAATGGTAATAGATCCTATTAGTTTAATGCAGGAAATTAATAACCTTAAAAAACATGAAATAGGAATTAATGGGAGAATCCATATCTCACTTTTGGCGCATGTGGTAACTCCAATTCACAAGACTCTGGATGCCTCCCGTGAAACATCGTTAGGTTCTATGGCAATTGGAACAACAAAACGCGGGATCGGTCCAAGTTACTCAGATAAAATCAGTCGTACCGGTATTCGAATGATAGACTTGAGGAACTTATCGCTGTTAAAAAGTAGACTTGAGGATAAATTAAGGCAAAGTATTTCACAAGGATTTATTCTCGAAACTGAAAAAAATGATTTGTTCAAAGAATTCGATGATTTTTATAAAGCATCAGAAAAAATATCTCCATTTATTGAAGATACGATCTCATTAATTCATCAATATATCGATGAGGGTAAAAATATTCTTGTAGAAGGAGCGCAAGGTACTCTTCTTGATATTGATTATGGATCATATCCCTATGTTACATCATCAAATACTGTTGCCGGTAATATCTGTACCGGTCTTGGTATAGGCCCTAAAAGTATCGATAATATAATCGGTGTGTTTAAAGCTTACGCAACAAGGGTTGGGGCAGGCTCTTTTCCAACAGAACTGGATCCGCCGGAAGGAGATTATCTTCAAAGAAGAGGCAATGAATTTGGAGCCACAACTCACCGTAAGCGTCGTTGCGGTTGGTTTGACGCTGCTCTTGGTAAATATGCTGTGAAAATAAATGGGTTTACTTCTATTGCAATAACGAAGTTGGATGTTTTAGATGCTCTTGAAGAGATTAAAATCTGCACACATTATGAAAATGGTACTTATCCTTCCATAAACCTAAATGAAGCTGTTCCTCATTATATAGCCCTTCCCGGTTGGTCAAGATCTATAAGCAAGGTAAGAGAACTCGATAATCTTCCTCCTCAAGCGAAAGAATATCTAAAAACAATCGAGGGTCTTTTGGAAGCCCCTATTTCTCATATTTCGGTGGGGAAAGAAAGGCATCAGATCATAGAAATCTGATTAATGTATATCGGTTAAGTCTGAAACCACTGAAACAGTTTAAAAATTCTGTAACCGTTCACAGCTTGAAATTAGAAGAATAAAGCCAAAAGCCAAAAAGTAAAAGTCAAAAGTGTCTTAATTTGTAACATTTATCTTGATTTTGAAGTAACGATAGATTTTGCTATTATTTTTATCAATTCTTTATTTTC
>DAOUYY010000166.1 GCA_030665885.1 Fidelibacterota bacterium | reverse complement strand
TGGTCATTATCTTTATTATCTGGATATCATTATACAACAGGAGATGGTTTTGATGGAAATTATTCAGGAGGTTATTTTAGTAAAGATGGATATTTTGATTTTCAGGTGGGATTAGATTATTCTTTGGACAAGTTATTTTTCAAAACAAAACATAAAATGCAGGAATATAATGAGAAGGTATTAAATCTTAATGAAAACGTAAGTAAGTTGGCAAACCAAGTCTCAGAAAAGAGCCAGGCACTTGAAAATAAAGATAAAAATATTAAAGAGTTAGTACAAATTATTAAAACGAAAGATTCATTTTTAAAAACCGATTCTATAAAAGTTAGAGATCTAGAATATAAAATGCAGGAATATCATGAGAAGGTATTAAATCTTAATGAAAACGTAAGTAAGTTGGATACCCAACTCTCAGAAAAGAGCCAAGCACTTGAAAATAAAGATAAAGATATTAAAGAGTTAGTACAAATTATTAAAACGAAAGATTCATTACTTACCATAGTATATGAAAAATTAGACCATACTAAGAGAGAAGAATCGATAACTCAAAAGACTATAAAAGATACTAGTTATATTTCTCCTAAAAAGATAGAAGAAGTTTATGAATCTGCATTAAATGAATTTAATAATGGAAGATATAAAAAAGCCTTACCTCAATTAATTATTTTAAATAAACAATTTCCGAATCATTGGCTGGCAAGTAACTTTGAATATTGGATAGGGGAATGCTATTTTGGATTAGAGGATTATCAGTCCGCATTAGCACATTTTAAACAGATAGAAATTTATAAAGAAAGTCAAAAACATGACGATGCTTTGCTTATGGCTGGTATCTGTTATATAAGGTTAGGAGAAAAAGAAAGGGCTTCTGAAGTTTTACATAACTTACTTTCTAAATATCCTAAAAGTGAATATATTAATTTAACTAATAAATATCTGCAAGGTTTAAAGGAATAGTAGTAAAACGAGTCGGTTTATTAATAAATTTATACACTGAAAAACTAGCTGGGATATTAAGTCATTTACGCCTCAGAGATGGACGTAAATTTTTAGGACATCTTGGAAAGAAGCGCATGATTTATTGGCAGAAGTAAAAAGACTTCACTTTACCTTTGATGATTTGCCGAAATTACCACATGATATCCTGTCGGACGTCTTAAAATCGGTGGAAGCTTCTGAAGTCGCTTATGCCTTGAAAGGTCAACCCGAAGAGATAAAGGAACTGTTCATTAACTCATTGCCGCAGAGGACTCAAATAATTCTGGAAGATGAAATGCAACTGCTCGAAGGACCTCAGCCAAGGAGAAAAGTTGAAGCTGCCCAGAAAGTGATTGTGGACAAAGCTCGTGAACTTGAAAAAGAGGGTAGATTCAAATTAGAAGATTTTATGGAAGCAGATTTTATAGAATAAGTATTGCATTTAATTATCAGTTTATGTGTTTTAGCCCCTTGGATAAGGGGCTAATTTTTATTGGAATTTGTTTAATTGAATAAAGTAGTTTAGTTTTTATTCATTTGAATTAGTTTTGTGTCAATACTTTTTTAATTTTTCGGTTATGAAAATATTTAATACAGTAATAGCAGCCTTTGTTTTCTTCGGTTCTATTTATGCTGAAGTACTTACTTTCGACGTACAGGATAAAAAAGCACAGCAGGCGATTAAGGAGTTATACAACATGAATTACACGGAATCTAACAGACTGTTTCAAGAAATTTTGGAAGATGAGCCTTTTCATCCTTTAGCTCCAATTGGTGCTGTTGCTACACAATGGCTTTATAACCAGCAAAGAGAAGGTTATGAAATTGGGAATAAAAAACTTTTAGATGAAATAGGCTCGGCTCTTAATATTTATAAAAGACAAATTATTATTCAGCCCGATAATGCAGAATTGCCATTTTATTATGGAACAACAATGGGATTAAAGTCAAGGATTCTGTTAGCAGAAAAGAATTGGGTTGGAGTTCTGATAAGTGGTTACAATTGTATGAGATATATTAAAAAATCGGAGAAATTAAATTCTGAATTCTGGGACGTTTACCTGCCGCTTGGTGTATTTAACTATTATGTTGGTATCTCAGCTTCTTATATGAAAGTAGCATCATGGATTATGAGGGAGCTCGGATCTAAAGAAGAAGGACTGAAGCAAATGACTTTATCAGCGAGGAATAATGGTTATGGACGATATGAGGCAAGAGGAATTTTAGCTTTCGTCTATCTTTATATGGAAGATGATTATATTGCGTCGTTGGAATTTTCAACAATGCTGGCAGATGAGTTTCCCGCGAATCCGTACTATCATTTTTTATCTGCGGAAGCTCTGATATCTTTGAACCAATATAAAGAAGCGGACATGTGTATTGATAAAATCAGAAACCTTTTGCCAACTTTAAAAGATAACATGAGGAAAGAGTATATTTTAAAACTGCATCTTTTAGACGGCTCTACGGCACTTTATAAAAAGGACCTTATTACTGCAGAAAGAGAATTGAAATCTGTTATTGACTCGTACGATCTTGAAATGGATTGGCATCTTTCTTATGCTTATATGAGATTGGGTAATGTTTATGATTTACTGGGAAAGCGCGAGGAAGCAGTTGAATGTTATATGAAAGCAGTTAAATTAAATAATAGGTCATCTGCGTGTAAATGGTCGAAAAAATATCTAAAAGAACCGTATTTAGATTGACAATTGACAATTGACAATTGACAATTGATTATTGACCATTGACCATTAACCATTGATTATTGACTATTAAATATTGACTATTGAATATTAACCATCAACCATCAACCATTGACTATTGACCATTGACTATTGACCATTGACTACTTGTCCATCGTAATGTAATGTAGATGGATTGATAATTGCGGTTATTTTTTAATTGTCTTGTTTTAAACTTGTAAGTAATTTGGTATAAATATGATTGCCGGTAATAGGAAGATAACGCGGAAGGTATTTGTGGGGAATTTACCCATTGGTGGTGGTGCACCGATAACTGTACAGTCAATGACTACTTCGAAAACTCATGATCTAAGGTCTATTTTACCTGAGATAGAGCGTCTTGAGGAAAGTGGTTGTCAAATTATAAGAGTAACTGTACCAGATAAAGCCGCTGTAAAAGCTTTACCGGAAATTAAAAAACATATATCGGTTCCTCTTGTTGCTGATATACATTTTAACTATAAGTTAGCGCTTGCTGCAATAGATGCCGGTGTTGATAAGATTAGAATAAATCCAGGCAATATTGGTGCGAAAGAGCGTGTGAAAAATATCCTTCAGAAGGCAAAAGCAGCTAGAGTTCCGATACGGATTGGAGTAAATTCGGGTTCACTTGAAAAAGAACTTCTTGAAAAATATGGCTATCCAACCCCCGAGGCAATGGTAGAGAGTTCAAAGAGACATATTGATATATGTTTAGAGAATGATTTTTATAATATTATCGTTTCACTCAAATCCAGTGATGTTTGTCTTATGATAGAGGCTAATAGGCTATTTTCTCAAGAATATGATTTTCCTCTTCATCTGGGTGTTACCGAAGCTGGACCACCCTGGCAGGGAACGATAAAATCGTGTATTGGAATTGGTACGTTACTATCTGAAGGAATAGGAGACACAATTCGTGTTTCTCTAACTGATGATCCTGTGCAAGAAGTTAGAACGGGTTTTGAAATTCTAAAATCACTAAGGCTCATCACAAGGGGAGTTAATATAATTTCTTGTCCCACATGTGGTCGAATTGAAGTTGATTTATTTAAAATCGTCAGGGAATTAGAAGCAAAAACGAAAGATATAAAAAAGAATGTTAAAGTTGCTGTAATGGGCTGTGTAGTAAATGGACCTGGTGAAGCGCGCGAAGCAGATATAGGTATTGCTTGTGGAAAAGGTGAGGCACTGCTTTTCCGAAAAGGCAAAATAATAGAGAAGATCAAGGAATCAGAGGCTGTAAGTCGCCTTTTGAAAGAAATAGAGAATTATCCCGAAGATATTTTTAGTCAGAGGAACTCTGAAAATATAGAGGAGAAACGCTAATGAAAATGCTAAAAGTGATTGCTGTAATTTTTTTTATTAATGTGCTTTTATTCAGTCAAGGTGCTATACAGGATAAGAATTTCGATTATATATCTTATGGACAGATGATTTATTGGAAAGTATTGAGATTGGATGAGAAGAAAGTTTTTCTCTATGCTTATTTATACAGGACAAATGAAATATTGAATCAATTTAAAGAAAGTAAAAAATTAAAGCCGTGTGCCGATACATATAAGAAAGTAATAGTTGATCCTCTGTTTGAGGTGTTTAGCGATTTAGATGAAAAAAAGAAAGAAGAACTTATTGACTGGATAGATATTTTCTACAGAAGTGATTTGAATAAAGAAAAAACCTTTTATGATGCTCTTATGTATGCGTTTGAGAAAGTGAAATCCGGTCGGGAATCGCTTTATGACATTTATAAAAAAGCGTATGAATAAGATACAGTTTACCAGTTAATTATAAATAAATTTGGTTTTACTATTAATCACTTCAATACTTTTTAAGCTATTGTCAATTATTCATTTTAAATCAACGAATGAAAACTCGTAATAAAGTTAAGCAAAAATACCGCATAGAATCCTATCTACTTTCTGTAGCTGATAAGGTTCTTACTCCAATGCCTGTAAGAACTCGCCATTATATTGCAACTATTGTAGGCGCAGTTTTGTACTATTTCATACCGATAAGGAAAAAGATAGTTTTTAAGAATTTAAAAATTGCATTCCCAGAATCCAATCCACAATGGCGTCGAAAGATTACATTCAAGAACTATATCTACTTTGCTAAAATCTTTTTTGACTTTTTTCCCATTTACAATATTTCTTCAGAGAGATTCAATAAATGGGTTATAAATCTTGACAGTGAGGTTGTAAAAAAAGCGATACAGTCCGGTAAAGGAGCGATAATCATTATCTTTCATTTTGGGAATTGGGAAGCGCTTGGTGAGTGGTTTGCCAGGAGTGAATATGATTTTGGTGCAATTGCTAGAAAATTGAAAAATCCTGCTGCAGAAAAAATCATCTCAGAGACTCGAGGAAGACATGGAATGCGCTTCTTTTCTATGAGAGAATCTTCTATAACAATCTTGAAGTTTCTGAGAGGAAATAGTATCTTGGGTTCTGTGGCTGATCAGAATGCAGGAAGAAGAGGAATATATATAAAATATTTTAATCAGTGGTCATCGTCTTTTCGTGGTCCTGCAGTATTTACACTTCGTCAGAAGTGTCCTTTAATTGCCGGAACATGTATGTTAAACAAGAATGGTAAATATATGATACATCTTGAGGATATTTCAACTTCGGTTCCAGAGGATATCAAAAAATCTCCTGCCGAATATCTCACTCAGTACTACACAAAATACTTTGAAAAACTTATAAGGGAACATCCAGAGCAATATTTCTGGTTTCACCGGCGATGGAAAAGTAAACTCTCAGAGAGATACAACCATTGAATGATGTGAAAAGGTGGTGGAGTAAAAAAACGAAGTTATTTAAAGGTATTTTTTTCACTTTGTGAACGGCTAAGAAAGTTATGACAGAAATTGTTTCAATTAATTCAATTACGGATAAAGAAAAGGAAAAAGTAATTAATGCTCTAAGGTCGGGTAAGATAATTGCGTATCCGACTGATACGATTTATGGTTTAGGGGTGGATATTTACAATTCTCAAGCAGTACAAAAACTTGTTGATATTAAAGGAAGATTTTTACATAAGCCAATTAGTATATTATTCTCTGATGTTTATCTGGCGCTGAAGTGTTTTAATCATCTTGCTTCTTATC
>DAOUYY010000012.1 GCA_030665885.1 Fidelibacterota bacterium | reverse complement strand
TTTCTTCCAACTTAGTGAAATAATTATTAAAAGATTCATTTATATCATTCAGTACTCTTAAGTTTTTACTTACTTCTTGAATTTTTTGATAAAGGGTATCATCACCTTCATATAGAGCATTTGTTAATTCAGTAGATATTTGATGTATCTTTTCCGAATTTTCAAGGAGTGCTTTTTCCTTAATCAATTCATCATATTCACCCTCTTTAGGATTTACAGTTTGAATTTCTCTGTACTGAAATTCCCACAGCTCACGCTTTTCCTTATTGATTTTCCATTTCTGATCAAGAATATCACATTGCTCTTTTAAATTTTTTAGCTTATGCCAAAAGATAGAAACTTTTTCAATCTGGTCCTGATAATCACCAAAAGCATCCATGAAAGAAATGTGATTATCCTCATTTAAAAGCGACTGATGATCGTGCTGACCATGAAGATCAACCAACAGATTACCAGCTTCTTTCAAAACGCTATTTGAACAGGATTTCCCATTAATCCACGCTTTTGAACGTCCTGAAGAATACAGCTCACGTTTTAGGGTAACTGAACTCTTGCAGATTGCTAATCTTTTTGATTTTACAAAATAAATAGCAGTAGAATTTTCAACATCGCAATCAAAAGTGCACTCAATTAAAGCCATTTCAGAACCGGACCTGATCATTGAAGCAGAAGTCCTCTCCCCGAGTGAAAAATTAAGTGCGTCAATTATTATTGACTTTCCCGCTCCTGTTTCTCCAGTAATAACAGTAAAACCGGGTTTAAACGATATATCAATTTTATCGATTATTGCGAAGTTTCTAATTTTAAGCCGGGTAAGACTCATTGTACTTTTTACCTACAAATTCACAATTCAAAAGAAATATAAAAATTACTTCTCGCTATGTATATCTTTTAGTACGCTTTTCACTTTAAAAAAATTAAACTTTGAAAACAATATTATTCCCACAACCACCCCAAATGAATCGGCAGCAAAATCGAAAACAGAAGTCTTCCTTCCAACTACAAAAAGTTGATGAATTTCATCAGAACCGCCATAAGCAATTCCTACCAATAAACTTATCACAAAAGCATTCTTTGCAATCTTAGATGATTCTGCTGTTGAAAAAGCCAGCATTAGTAAAATGCCATAAATTGTGTACTCAACAACATGCACAAATTTGTCAAAATTCAATATATCAACTTTTGGAATACTATCAAGTGGAAATGAAGATAATACAAATATTAGAATCGTGTATATAATTGCAGGAAGTTTATACCAGATTCTTGACACTAATCAATCCTATCATATTTTTTCAGAACTATCGGAATATAATTAAGCAAGTCCCCTGCTATTAGACCTCTAATACCAAGCTCCTGGTATCCTATATCACCTGCATGCCCATGTATAAAGACAGCCGCAACAGATGCTTCGAATGATGTCATTCTCTGTGCACGAAAAGCAGCAATCAAACCGGTTAATACATCTCCCGTACCACCTGTAGCTAAAGCTGGATTTCCAGTAGAATTAACGGCGGATATACCATCTATACCAACTATTACAGTTGGCGCTCCCTTAACAACTAAAGTGCAGGGATATTGCTTCACGAAATCCCTCGCAACATCTATTATGTTCTCTTTTATTTTATTAATCTTAACATCCATCATCTCCGATAATTCACCAAGATGAGGAGTAATGACTAAATCTTTAATATTTTTTAGAGCATCTAAATTATTATGGAATATTCTTAATCCATCTGCATCAATAATAATTGGTTTATCACACTTTTCCACTAACGCTAAACCAAAATCCTTGACTTTAGCATCATTTGAAACTCCCGGACCGTAAACCACAACATCGCTCCACTCAATCCGTTCACGAGCAGGTTCTAAAGATTCCTTGCAAAATGTATGAGATGAGGATTCCGGTAAAGGTAGAGTTAATGCTTCGGTTAATTTTATTTCCATAATTGTATTAAGACTTTCAGGTATAGCTGCAACAACAAGTCCTGCTCCTCCACGAAGTGCACCAATTGAAGCAAGTGATGCAGCTCCGGTCATTCCCGGCGACCCGGCAAAGATAAGCACCTTTCCCTGTCGATGTTTATATGTATCCTCAGAAATAGATGGAAATAGATTTTTCACATCCAATTCACGAATCAATACAGTTTCTGACGATAATACACTAAATGATTTTTCAGGATATCCGAGGTCAGCAAGTACAACCTCAGCTGCATATTTCCTTCCCGGCTGAAACAAAAGACCTCTTTTTAAAAATCCCATTGTAACTGTCTTTTTAGATTTAACAGCAACACCTCCAATTTGTCCTGTATCACCATTAATACCGGAAGGAATGTCCACAGAAAGTACAGGTCGTTTTGCTTTATTAATTAACTCTATTAAATCAAATACCATCCCTCTAACTTCACCTCTAAAACCAGTACCAAGTAGTGCATCAATAATCAGGTCAGTCTCAGAAATGTGCTTAAGGGATAATAAATCTTTCTCCACTTTTAAAGAATTTATAGTAATATTGTTTTTCTTACATTTTTGAAAAAAATAAAGAGCATCTCCCTTTATTCTACTAATATCACCAACTACCCAAATAAATACATTGGCGCCCCACTTATATAGATCATTTGCCGCAACAAATCCATCACCACCATTATTACCTGTACCACAAAAAACGTCCACCCGACTACCCGGTACATCCTTCAGGAACTTTTTTGCTTCTAACGAAACAAAACCACCGGCTTTCTTCATCAATTCAACACCTGGAATCCCAAGAACATTTATCGCATAATCATCTACTAACCAAGCTTCACTATTTGTTAAAATATATCCTTTCATCTCATAATCACCGATAATCACGTTTTCCCGCTAAGACGCTATGGCGCTAAGTTTTATTATTAATTTAAAAAGTCTTTGCGACTTTGCGGTTTTCACTTTTCACTTTTTATCCGTCAGTTGCCGGATTTCACTCAGTAATGCATTCGTTCAACTTTTCACTTTCAACTTTAGGCACTTTAGGCACTTTAGGCACTTTAGTTCACTTTAGACACTTTAGGCACTTTAGGTACTTTAGGCATTTTAGGCACTTTCGTTAAAACTCATTTCTTTTTCTACTATAGGTATTAATTCAGCAATAGAATCAATTTCATAATCTGCCCCTGAATTAACAGTACCAAACCGATTTCCATACCGGGCAAATACAGTCTTCATACCTACTTTAGAAGCACCAACCATATCGCGTTCTACCCAATCACCAACCATTATTGCTTCAAAAGGCTTTACATTCAATTTTTCAAGAGCCAGCAGGAATGGTTTAGGATTTGGTTTTCTTTCGTGAGTATCTTCATAAGTTAAGACAACATCAAAATAATATTGGAGATTTGTAGCGCATATTCTCATCCAGGCTTCTCTTCTTAGTGCATCTGAAATTACTGCCAGTTTTAATCCCTCTTTAATTAATCTTATTATCGTGTTATGGACAAAAGGATACGTTTTTAGACACCCCTCTTTCGCCCTTCTATAAGCGACAATTCCTGCTGATAAAATTTTGTAATCTATTTCTCCTAATTCTTGCTTGAGATATTCATCAAATACGAATTGATATTCGATCCCTTTCTTCTCATAAATTGCATCTATACCATTTTTAATCTCTTCTGCTGATTTCTTTAAACCAGCATCCAGCATGGCATTTATTGCAGCAGAAATACTCTCTTCCTTCATCCGCATGAAGTCAAGCAAGGTATTATCCAGATCGAAAATAATTGAACGAATCATATTAACACTAACCTAAAAATAGTGAGAATTTTTTACTCTTGCAATGCTCAATACAAAATAAAAAGGGTGAGAAGATTTCTCACCCTCTGATTCATATAACAAAGATTACCATCATTGAAGAGTTTTCAATTCGAATTGTGCTACTTTTCTCCACTTAGGGTCCTTCATAGCAATTTGAAAAGCTTGTTTTGCTGCTGGCTTATTTCCCAGACAACGTTCGGCAACGCCCAACTCTATAAGAACCGGTGCCCAATTTGCTTTAATTTTCAGAGATGATTTTGCAGCCTCTTTTGCTTTTTGACACTGTCCTTGTTGGTTATACGTTTGTGCTAATCTATACCAACTCGAATAACTTCTGGGATTCAATTCGACAGCTTTACTCAGATATTGAGAAGCATCTTTATAATTTTTTAATTCAAGATATATTGCTCCGAGATTCTCATAAGCCTTTGGATACTCTGGCCTGAGTTTAATAACCTTTTTATAGGCAGGGATAGCTTCTTTATATTCCTTCTTGTTGTAATAAAGCGACCCAAGATTGTTCCAGGCATCAACATATTCCGGATCAAGAGTTATTGCTGCTTCAAATGATTTAAGAGCTTCAACTGAGTTATTCATTTTTAGATAAATTTTACCCCTTATCAAATGCGACTTTTGATATTCAAGATTTAATTCAATGCTTTTTTCTATTTGCTTAAGCGCTTCAGGATAATTTCTCTCTGCAAGATAAACAGCTGCGCTAAAGTAGTATGCCATAAATTCGTCCGGGTTAAAAATAATTACTTGTTGAAATTTCTTGAGTGCATCTTGATAATTACGCCTCTTAAATAGCTGATTTCCCTCAGACAAATGTTTCTTCACGATAGATTGATACATATTGTTATACTTCTCTTCCTCGGGCTTCATTTCAATAGCCTTACGAAAATTCTTAGAAGCTTTATCTAAATTGTTAAGATTTATATATACCATTCCTAGAGAAAAATAAGCGTCACCAAAATTTGGATTTTCTTTAATTATTTCTTCATATAAAACTTTAGCACCTTCAAAATCCGCATTAGTTGACAATCGAGATGCTTCAGTCAGCTTGCTTCCAAACGAAGCAATCTTATCCCGGATTTCTCGATATTCAGGATTATTACGGTCCATTTTAAGAGCATTATCAACGAATGCTATTGCGCTATCCAAATTACCCATTGCAAAATAAATCCGTCCAAGCAAAAATTGCGCACCTGTAAAATTTGGATTTTCATCAACTACCGTTTTACAAATATTAAAAGCCTCTTCATATTTCCCATCTTGAAAAAGCGTTAAAGCATCATCAAAAGTACCAGTACTTTGTGCTAAAACTAATGATACGAGAAAAGCAATTACAAAAAGAGAACTAAATTTCCTTAAAACTAATCCTAACTGATGCATATTTTCCTCATCATTTATTTAATTCTAATCATTTGTGCCGAAGACGGGAATCGAACCCGTACAGGCTAACGCCCACATGGCCCTCAACCATGCGTGTCTACCAATTCCACCACCTCGGCAATTTATAACCATAATGTCAATATCTACTTATAAATCCAATCTTTTTATTCTCTTGATGGAGCTACAGGAGATTCACCTTCAGGCATAGTCCCCTGGGGAACAGGTAAGTTAGCAGATGGAACAACTCGTCTGTCAGCCTCTCTCTTTATAATACTCGTGGGCTTCCCACGAGGAATAGAAATTAAACTTATTAGAATAGAAATAACCATAAAAGCAACAGCCAGTCCGGTAGTTACTTTAGATAAAAAAGTTGCAGCACCCCTTCCTCCAAATACTGAACCACTGCCACCGCCACCAAAAGTACCGGATAGACCGCCACCCTTACTGGATTGCATGAGAATCGACAACATTAAAAAAATTGCAGTAAATACATGTAAAACGATAAAAAACGTGTACACTACTTCTCCCATTCTATTGAATATTGTTCAACAATATATACAATTTCAAAAAATAACTCTTCAACTAAACTAGCTCCACCAATTAAAAAACCATCTATATTCTCTGTTTCTATAAGAGACTTTGCATTGGTCGGCTTTACACTTCCGCCATAAAGTATAGGCATTGAATCCGCTATATCTTTACTGTATTGCTCTTCAATTAAATTCCTGATAAATCCTTGAACCTCAGATGCTTGTTCCGGAGTAGCTGTCATCCCTGTACCAATAGCCCAAACCGGTTCATAAGCTACAACACACTGATTAATTTCATGTTCCGAAATATCTGAAAATGCCGATTTATACTGAGACCTTATTATTTCCGAAGTTTTTCCTGATTGACGCTCTCCAAGTTTTTCACCAACACAAATGATCGGCTTTAAATCATTTGACAATGCAGCATCTATCTTCTTTTTTATAATTTCATTGGATTCGTTGAAGATATGACGTCTTTCAGAATGTCCAAGGATCACATAATCGCATCCTGAAGACTTTAACATACTACTTGAAATTTCGCCTGTAAAAGCACCGGATTCTTCATAGTGCATATTCTGTCCACCAAGAGCAATTGAAGTATTTTTTAGTAATTCGCTAATGTAAAATAACGACGTAAAAGGCGGACATAATATAATGTGAGTTCGTTTGAGATTCAACAGCTTTTTAGATAAACTTTTGGTGAAATCATAAGACTCTTGAACCTCTTTGTTCATCTTCCAATTTGCTGCTACAATATTCTGTCTCATAATCACCTACTTTTTCGTAATTAAAGTTATTGGAATTAATTCCATACCGCTAAGCAATTCTAAGGAGGCACCACCCCCTGTTGATACATGAGTAACCTTATTCATTAATCCGAATTTTTTCATTGCAGCGGCAGAATCTCCACCTCCAACTACAGTAACAGCTCCTCTCTCTGTAATCTCTGCAAGTTTTTGAGCAATAGATTTGGTACCCATTGAAAACTGTGCTATTTCAAAAACACCTAATGGTCCGTTCCACAAAACTGTTTTACTTGAATTAATAATTTCTGAATAAATCCCTGTTGTCTCAGGTCCAATATCCACTCCCATTTTATCAGGAGGGATATTATCGACATTTACCAGTTCAGGAATTGCCTGATCGGAAATTTCTGAAACAACAACAAGGTCTTTTGGCAGGTTAATAGTACAACCATATTCTTCTGATTTTTTCAATATATCAAGTGCTAAATCAATTTTATTTTCTTCAAGTAGTGATTTTCCAATTTCATAACCTTTTGCTTTCAAAAATGTGTATGCCATACCACCACCTATAAGAATATTCTGAACTTTGCCAAAAAGTTTTTCAATGATCTCTATTTTACCCGACACTTTAGCACCACCAAGAACAGCTGTATATGGCTTCTCTGGATTATCAAGATAATCTTTTAAATAATGCAGTTCTTTTTCTAATAAATAACCTGCTGCTCTTTGTGAAATATATTCAGCAATACCTGCAGTTGAAGCATGGGCACGGTGACTTGTACCAAAAGCATCATTAACATATATATCTGCTAACTCAGCAAGCTTTGCGGCGAAATATGGGTCATTCTTTCGCTCTTCATCATGAAAACGGAGATTTTCCAGAAGAAGTACTTCACCGTTTCGAAGTGAATTCGCAATATTTCTGACTTCAATGCCCACACAATCGGTTGCAAAAAAGATTTTATTCTTCAAATATTTTCTAAGTCGCTCATAGACCGGTTTTAAACTCAATTCGGTAATTCTTTTACCTTTAGGACGTCCAAGATGTGACATTAAAAGAACTTTTGCACCGTCATCCAGAAGTTTTTGGATAGTCGGTAGTGCCGCACGAATACGAAAATCGTCTATTATATTCTGATTTTCATCAAGTGGAACATTGAAATCCACACGAACCAGGACTCTTTTACCTTCAACTTTTAAATCATCAATTGTTAATCGAGCCATATTATACCTTTTATTCTTTTCAGTTTTTATAGATGACCTGCAAGTTTAATTTCCTAATCCTAATTATTCAAGAAAAAACATACAATAAAAATTTACTCAAATATCTAATCTTCTATGTTTATCGATTGTTAAACCTTTATTTATAACCGTTAATGGATTTCATACTACACCTATGGAATACTGGAATTTTGGAATAGTGGAATAGTGGGCAAAAAATCGGAATAGGTTATTTCTAAAATGACCTTTTCCCTTCATAACAATCATTTCTCCGAAAGAATCCCTTCGGGACATCATTCAAATTATCCACTAACCTTATATCCCTTATTTCCCATATTCCTTCTAATGTTTTATCATTCACTACCTTGATATTTATCAATAGTATCATAAGAACATCATCGACAATTTTTACCTAATTTCTTCGTAACCTTTCACAGACGTTATAAACATCATTCCGACTTATTGGGTCTAAGAAAAATAGTATTCTAATTCTAAGATCACCTTTTCACTTTATATCTATCATTCCATCATTCCAGTATTCCACCATTCCTCTTTTCTATATTATCGTTGCGCCTTTGTGTATTTTCCCTTAGGGATTCCTTCGGAAGAGCGATGATTTAATCCCATGAACGCTTACCTTTATTCCTTACGGCGTTTTATGATTCTCTTGTGCTGGCGTCGCTGCTGCCAATCCTACAACTTTGTTAATACCTGCCTCTTTTAAAACTTTTGCGGCAGAATTCATAGTCGAACCTGTCGTAAATACATCATCCACTAAGACAATTTGCCTAATTTTTTCTATATCAGAGTTACTATCTATTACAAAAGCACTTTCCATATTTTTCCTTCTTTCCTCAGCATTCAATTTTGTTTGAGTTGATGTATTTTTCACACGCTTTATTAATCTGGTATTTAGAGGTATATCTAATCCTATGCTTAGTCCCCTTGCTATAGCCTCGGCTTGGTTATACCCTCTCTCGCGATGTTTTATTGGATGAAGTGGAATCGGTACGAATATCACTCCTTCCTTATGGACCATTTCAGGTTCAACATGAATACTCATCCTTTTTCCGAGTTCAACTCCTATTGAATTATTACCCTGATACTTCAAAGCATGAACAATTTTTTGAAAGAGGTCATCAAATTGAAAAATAGCATACACTTTGTTAATATTTTCAGGAATTTCCTTTTGTAAAAAAATCTCCTTATCAACACGTACAAGTTTATTCCAACATTCGCTGCATATTACATCTCTATTGGAATCAATGCGTTTATTACAGGATTTACATACCGGTGGAAATATAAGCGATGATAAACCGTTAATTAAATCTTTAAGAAGCATTGTTTATTTATTATTGTCTATTGACTATTGGTCATTGGTCATTGGTTATTTTTTATTTTAGTTGCTTTTCCCGTCAGGGATGCCTTTGGCAAGTTCACGTTTCACTTTAATCACTTAAAACTTTAGACACCTTAGGCACTTTAGTTCACTTTAGGCACTTCTACAGGGTCGATTTTCAATAATCAATTAAGAGAGGCTGGATGCGCCTATAATCGCTGCCAACTCACCCAATTTACTAAGCTCGACTTTAATATTATTTCTCGGTCCTTCATGAATCCCACTTAATAAATCTTTTTTTAGTGCATCGCGAAAAAATCTAAATCCTTTTACTACAGAACCGCCTATAACAATAATATCCGGATCAAGAACATTTACGAGACAGATTAATGCTTGAGCAAAGTGCTGACCAAATTCACACCAGGCTTCAAGGGCAGTTACGTCACTTTTTTCTGCAAGTTTGGAAACTTCGATAGGTTCTACCTGTTTGCCAGATAAGTTTTTATAAATTCTTGCAACTCCTCTTCCCGAAATATAATCCTCAAAAACACCATCTTTGTAAGGTGTCAAAGCAAATTCAAGGGCTGTACCTGTAGCACCGTTAAAAATTCTCCCATTGTAAACAAAACCTAAACCGAATCCTGTTCCTAAAGTTACTCCGAGAACGTAATCCATATTTTTTGCTACACCAGCTTTCTGCTCACCAAGAGTAAAACAATTTGCATCATTATTGACAAAAGTTTTTATCCCCGTTGCTTCCTCCAATTTTGGACCAAGGGGATAATTTCTCACCATTATCAGATTGGGAGTCTCAAGAATTATACCAGTTTTATAATCAAGAGGACCGGGAGAGCCAATACCTATATGCGAAATGTCAGACCATCTTAAGCCACTTTCTTCAATTATTTTCTGTAAAGATACTTTAATGTGTGACACAAGAGCATCTGCATTTTGACACTCAGCAATAAGAAAACGCTCCGGCTTATTCAATACTTCATAATTTGACACAAGCCCAATACTTACTTTTGTTCCACCTAAATCGATCCCGACTGTTACATCCTTCATATCAATCTAAAACTAATCTTTTTATACTAATAAGAAAAAGGTTGCTGAGATTAAGAAGGCATAACCCATCTCTGCCAATTATAATCCTGTAACTCATTTCGTGCAGTTGAATGAACAAGTTCCATCATCCCAAACCCGGTTTTATCAATAAAAATAAATTGAACACCACCTTCAACTTCGTAATAATGCCAAATCTGATACGGTTTTTTTTCAAGGGAGCTGGGGAATCTTTCAATCTCAGATGGAATTCCATAAATAATCAATACTCTGCCCATATCTGTTGCCCATCCTTTACTATATGTAGTCTGAAAATTCTCATTTACATACGCCAATTTCTGGTCGAATTCTTCTTTCGCCTCATTTACTTCGGTTGTAAAATCAGTATCACGCTTATCCCAGAAATGAGCTATTATTTGTCTTTTACCTTCTATATCAGATTTCTTATACCGCCTCTTTTCAACTTCAGTAGCAATGTACTTCATTGGGCCCCATTTTTCATCTAATTCCTCTTTGGACAACTCAGAGAGATAAGCTACTTCCTTTATTAACCTTTCCATACCAGATTCTTTTAATACATAAAAACGTTTAGTAGCAGAAGCCTTATCGCCAGTCTCATCATCTACAATATCTATTTTAAAATTGTACAAACCGGAAGATAAAGATACTATATTAATTCCATTAACTTCAACAGAAGAATCACCGGGTTTATTTCTCGTCATCCAATCAAGTGCTTTGACTTCATTTCCATTTAAATCTGTAATAGAATAGTGTACTTTATAAATTCCAGGTAAATTTTCGTCATATTTAAAATTATAAACTTCACAAAAAGCATAAACCATTGGATTCTGGACACTAAAAATGGAGCTGGCAATCGGAATCATATCATAGCCAAAATATTTACTGAACTTGTGCTTCTGTTGAGTTTTTTTCAACTGAGAAGCAAGATGAATATCGCTTAATTGGAGCTTTGAATTTGAATACTTTGGGAGTACAATATGTTTTTCCTTCTTATATTGCTTTATACTGACTAAATCTGCAATAAACACCACTAGATCATATTTACCGGCTTGTGCTTGCAAACTTGTAATTTCCGGAATCCTTTGGCGGCTAATATCTTCTAAAGTATCGGATAATACATCAACAAATGTCCACTCATCCATAACCACAACTGTATCATTCTGAACTAAAGCAACTCTAATTAGCACATTGGACTTATACTTATCTTCAGATGGAGCGAATTTGAAAATATTCCTCGGAATTAAAAGGTATATTTCAACTATATCAATTTCGTCAGCACTACGGAAAACTGCAAAATCAACATCAAATTCTACTGCGAAGATTTGATTCACACATAGTAATATTCCACAACAGAAAGAGAGAAATAACTTATTACACTTCATTTTTTACTCCAATTTTACAGACACAATTTGTGATACCCCTTTTTCAGCCATTGTCACACCATACAATGTATCAGCAATACTCATTGTCAATTTATTATGAGTAATAATGATAAATTGAGTTTTTTGAGCAAAAGTTTTAATAACATTAGTAAAACGCCTGGTATTCTCATCATCTAATGGGGCATCAACCTCATCCAAAATACAAAAAGGACTCGGTTTAACTTGATATATGGCAAAAAGAAGAGCGATTGCCGTTAGAGCTTTTTCACCTGCTGAAAGCATTTTCAGGGACCGCATCTTTTTCCCGCTCGGACATGCCCAAATCTCGATTTGAGACTCCAGAGGATCAGAATCCCCCACTAATTTAACATCCGCTTCACCACCATCGAAAAAAATCTCAAACGTCGATTGAAAATTACTTCTAATCTTCCTAAAAATTTCCAGATATTGCTCACGAGCAATATTATCAATCCTGACAATTACCTCTTTTAATCCTTTTTCAGATTCTACAAGGTCTTCTTTCTGCTCTACAAGAAATGAAAGTCTGGATGCTTCCTCCTCATACTCATCCTTAACTGCCATATTGACCATACCTATCATTTCGAGATTTTTCCTGTATCTATTTACAGCTCGCTGTGCTTCTTCCTCTTGTGGAAGCTCATTTGATAGACTATCTGAAATTGTACTATCATACTTTTCTAGTAATACAGAGCGAATTTCACTTTCCGAAGCGGAATATTTTGAACTTTCTAATTCAAGTGTTTTTAATTTCTCTAATAGTTGTTCTTTTCCGTGACGTAAATTAAATAGTTCTTCATTAATCAGTTGTATCTCACTTCGGATATCCTGATATTCGCTTTTTAACTCGTCCACTTTCCTTTCTTCAGTAATGACTCTATTATTTACTTTTCCAATTTCAATATTGTTTAATTCTATCTTCCTGTTAATATCCGATTTCAAACGCTCATTTCTATCTCTATCTTGAATTGAATAATCCCGCTTCCCATTGAGATCATTTATTGACCTCCTTATTACCTCCTGACTACCAATTATATTTTTGTATCTATTTTCCAGATTGATCAATTCTACCCTTTCATTCTGGAGTTTACGACTTATTTCATCCAGATTAAATTTAATTCCATCAAATTCTTTCCTCTTTTCCTCAATATCGCTATCAAATTTTGATATTTTATTGCCTACGACATTTTTCTCAGGAATCTCTTTTTGCAATTTCTCGTTAAAATTCTCAAGCGCTACTTTTAAGGCAATTTTGTTCTCATTTAGTGTTTTCTGAATACTCCTGCATTGAATAATTTTCTGCTCATTTTCACGCAAGCTATCTACATGAAACCTTATTTTTTCCTCAATTAATATGATATTATTTTCAATCTCTTTCTGAGCTGTAACAGAAGTTTTAATTACCTCCTGAATTTCATCTAACTTAATTTTCAGCTCATTTTGCTGGTCAGATACGTTTTTATAATTTTTTTTCAACTCTATAAGTCTCTCACTTCGCCCTACAAGAACATTTGATTCCGAAAATTCCGAACCACCCGCAAAAAAACCGTTTGAATCTCTGAATTTACCTTTATCAGTAACTATTCCAATATCCCTTAATTTCTGATCATTTATCAAATCATTGAACTTTGAATCTTCACAACTGTAGATATCTCGAAATAGAAATTCTTTTAGATTTTCTAAAGATCTACCACATTTAATATATTTTTCTAAAGGTTGAATTTCGTCATTAAAAACATTTTTACTCTTACCTGTCTGTAGTTTCACGTCGAGTGGAATTATAGATATCTTACCCTTGCCAAGATTAGCCAACTTATCTAAAGCATTAATAGCAGATGATCTATTGTCAGCGACTAAAAGACGGGAAATATCCTTGATCACAGCTTCAACTGACAGATAATATCTCGAATCTACAGAAATAAGGTCAGACAGTGCTCCTTTAATTCCGGGAAAATCTTGCAAATTGTCCAATACATATTGTAATCCGGGACTAAACCCTTCCTTGGATTGAATTATTCCACTATAAAACTGTATCCTGTCTGTAAGTTTATCCTGTTCCGATTCAAGAACCCTCATTTTATCAGTTAAATCTCTTTCTTTACCAATCAGGTTCAGGTTCCTCTCTTTTTCCTTTTTTTCTGCCTCCTTATATTTTTCAAGGTTATCTTTAAATATCTTTACTTTGTCGTTAGTGTCCGCTATTGTTTGATTGATTATTTCTTCGTTTGAGGTTTGTTTTTCTATCTGCCCTTTAATTAACTCTAATTCCTTTTCTCGCTGTATGATATTTTCCTTAAGGCTACTATATCTTGCTGTGTATTCCGCCTGCTGCCTGAGAAGTGAATAACGTTCATCATAAAGAGATTGAATTTCTTTATTAATATTTTTAAATAGTAATTCAATTTTTTGATGCTCGCTCGATATTTCCTGAAACTCAATTTGCTTTTTACCCAATTTCAATTTAATATTATCATGTTCATTTTGCAGCGAATTTTCCTTATCCTCAGAATAGGAAATATTTTCACCGAGCGAACTAATTTCTTTCTCTAATCTGGAAATAGTCTGAGAAACATTACGGTACTGTTCTTTTAGCAGTAAATCCTCTGTTTGAAATTTATTTCTTTCAAATTTTAGTTTATCAAGTTCTATGTTTTTCTCCTGGAAGAGTTTTTCCTTTTCTTCAAACAACTTTTGTTTGGATTGCCAGTGATTTTCCTTGGTTTCTAATTCACTAATTATCTTCTGGAGTTTAGACTCTTTTTCTTTTATCTCAGAAGATATTGGCTCTAAATTCTTTCGGATATTCAATACTCTACGCGATGCCAGTACAACTTCTGCATCCACAAGTTTTTGTGTTACTTCCTGATATTTCTCATAACGCCTGAGTTGTCTCCTAAGGCTTTTAACTTTTGATTCCACTTCAGTAATAATATCGGTTAACCTGACAAGATCATCACGTGTTGCATCCAACTTCCTGATAGCCGCTTTTCTTTGAACTCTATATTTATTAACTCCTGCAGCCTCTTCAAAAAGCCTTTTCCTCTCTTCAAAGGTTTCACTCAGTATATTCTCTATCATTTTTAACTCAATGATAGAGTAAGCATTTGCACCCATTCCTGTGTCAATAAACAGGTCAGTAATATCCTTGAGCCTGCAAAGACTTTTATTTATAAAATATTCACTTTCACCGTTACGGTAAATTCTACGTGTGATCATTATATCCGAATACTCTATAGGTATTCTCCCACTTACATTATGAATGGTTAAAGATACTTCCGCCAGGTTTAACTGTCTGCGTGAGGATGTTCCATTAAATATTACATCAGTAATTCTATCAGTTCGAAGAATGCTGGATTTTTGTTCTCCGATTACCCATCTGATAGCATCGACAATATTAGTTTTACCGCAGCCATTCGGTCCTACAACGGTAGTTACTCCACTCCCAAAGTGTATTTCAGACTTCTTTAAAAAAGATTTAAAACCGTAGAGACTGAGCGTTGAAATATACATTTTCGATTGACTATTGATTATTGATTATTATCTATTGATAATTAGTCATTGGTCACCAGTTACTTTAATTCACTTTCATATAAAATTTAAAAGATATCTGCACAATGTTAATTCCTTCTCCCACAATATTTCAATCTGCAATCATCAATCTGCAATCATCAATCACATTACCCCGGTGGCCATATCATCTTACGACCGCCAAGTAAATGAAGATGAATGTGAAATACCTCCTGCCCAGCATCTTTGCCGCAATTAAAAACCATACGATAACCATTTTCTAAGATATTTTCCTTAGCGGCTAATAAATTTGCCACAGCTATCATTTTTCCTATAAGTGCCTCATCTTCTTTTTTAATATCACTGATCTTTGGAATGTGCTTTTTGGGAATTAATAAAATGTGAGTCGGTGCTTGTGGGTTCAAATCTCTAAAAGCAACAATATCATCTGATTCATATACAAATTCAGTACCTATTTCACCCAATGCAATTTTACAAAAAATGCAATCTTTTTCCAATTTATACCTCCTCCATTGAAACTAGCGAATATATATTCGCAAGCAAAACTATAACAGCCAGCTCTGTCCTTAAACGATGTTTAGAAATATTAATAGGAATAAAACCATTTCCTTTAGCAGTCTTGATTTCATCGTCACTAAATCCACCTTCAGGACCAATCATTACGGCAACTTTATCTATATTTTTCATCCCATCCATTATTTTAAGTAACGACATCGAACTGCCTTGTTCTGCAATAAGTTTCAACTTTTCATCTTGAGTAATATTTAACCAATTATCGAAACTAACCTTGTCATGAATCTTGGGTAAATAAGCAGACCCACACTGCTTGACTGATTCAATCGCTATTCTTTCAAAGCGCTCTTTTTTGAATCCCCTCTTAACAGAGTGTCTTGTTAATAAAGGATAAAAATGAGCAACTCCAAGGCTTGACACTTGACTTACAATTATATCTAATGCACTATTTTTAATTTTACCTACACCCAAAATTACTTCAGGAAAAACACTCTTTTCTTTAGGGTAGGATTTTATAATTTCACCTTCAGCATAACTCTTATAAATATTTAGAATACGAACATTATAATGAAAACCATATCCGTCAAAAACTTTTACTACATCCCCCCTATTTTTCCTCAAAACACGGCAGCAGTGTCTGTATTCTTCACCATCAAAAGTTACTAATTTATTCCTCACTTTTTCCGGGGGGATATAAAACTGAAAATCATGCATTAATATTTCTTACCAAAACCAATTTTTAGGATTAATCCGCTATAATCTTTTAAACCATCATGATCTTTTGGTACTTCATAACCTTCTGGCATTTCATAATTTTTTGAAGCATCAATTTTTCTTAAAAAATGGATATAATCATAGCCAAAATAAAGGGTAATAATCGTACCCGGACCATACAAAAAATCTACACCCGTTCCTATTCTTCCTCCAAAGGTATAAGCAGTTGTCATTTTTTTCCACCTCTCAACAAAATCAGGAACGTTTGGTGGATCAAAGGCAATAACTGGACCAAAGGATATGTTTAGAAACGGTCGGAAATTATTTGCAATTGCGTCAGTAAATAATACTCTTTTATAATTGATATATACCGGGAGTAAACTTAAACGCTTTTTATCCGACTTTTCATAATAA
The DNA here is from genome assembly GCA_030665885.1 of Fidelibacterota bacterium. Classification (GTDB taxonomy): domain Bacteria; phylum Fidelibacterota; class UBA2242; order UBA2242; family UBA2242; genus BS750m-G69. Next base: position 5,643 of record DAOUYY010000012.1, on the reverse strand, counting down.
GAATAACCATAGGAAGGATTATATGGATCATAAGGAATGATAATAGGATAATCGTATTTTCCTTTTATCATTAATAAACTAGCATTAATACCAATCCTATTTGAAGTATTTATTGACCATTCAAAAAATCCCCCCAGACCAGAACCACGATCAGTCTGAATTAGTGTTAGTCCACCATATTTAGCATGCGGATCGTCAATATTAAATCGTTTACCTGCGAGTGATGAATTCAATAAAAGAAAAAAGAAAATTGTTAAAAAAGTAATAAGTATATAGCGTTTACCGTTCATAATTTTTACCCTAACTATTTTTATCCCTTATATTTTCAATTAAAAGCAAATTTCACTATTTACACAAGAAAATATACATTCAAAGTAGCGAAAGCAAAAGGATTTTAGTCTTAGACTTTCCTTAAAGTTATTATATTTCCTTTTGATTTTCTGAGGGAGTTCCAATTTCAGGGACTTATTAAAAAGATTGTTTTAAAATCTCTATTATTAACATTACATGCAATAAATTTTTGTTATTTTATGTAATCAATAACTTTTTATATTAAATTCGCACATTGTCAAAAACGAAAGGTGAAATATGCAAGCAAGCAATATACATTTAATAAGATTTAAAACGACCGATCCTGATAATAAAGTTAAAAGCTATCTAAAGAAGCTTTTTCATAAAGCAGGTTTCGACAAAATAATAGGTAAAAATGACCTTACAGCTCTGAAAGTTCACTTTGGTGAAAAAGGAAATAATACATTTTTACCGCCAGCATATATAGAACCTATCGCAAGAATGGTAAAAAGTCTTGGCGCCAAACCGTTTGTTACGGACACTAATGTACTTTACAAAAGTGCTCGCGATAACGCTGTCGATCACATCACTCTTGCACATGAACATGGTTTCTCTCTTAAAACTATTGGCGCACCTATAATTATTTCCGATGGAATTGCCGGCAGAAATGAAATTGAAATAAGAATTGACGCTCCGATAAATAAATATGTAAGTCTTGCTGTAGATTTAGTAACCGCAAATTCTTTAATTGTAATCAGTCATGTAACAGGTCATATAAACATAGGACTTGCTGCAACAATTAAAAATATGGGTATGGGAATGGCAAGCAGAAAAGGAAAACTAACGCAACATTCGGTCTCCAAACCGATGATTAACCAAAATAAATGTACTGCCTGTGGTACTTGTGCCGAATGGTGCCCCGAAAATGCAATAAATGTTGGTAGTAATTTCGCTACTATAAATGAAACTATATGCATAGGTTGTGGCGAATGCATAGCCGTTTGCCGTTTCAGTGCAGTGAAATTAAAATGGGACAATTCATCAACAGAACTCCAAAAACAGGTTGCGGAGCATGCACTTGGAATTGTCAAACAGAAAAAAGGTAAAATCGGGTTCTTTACATTTTTAATCAACATGACAAAGGATTGTGACTGTTTTGGAGTAAAATCAAAACCAATAATCGATGATATCGGTGTATTGGCAGGAAAAGATCCTGTTGCTATAGACCAGGCAGTTTTGGATCTAACAATAATAAATAATAAAAATATATCCGAACTTTCATACCCAAATGTTGACGCTAACACACAGTTGATATATGGCGAAAAAATAGGATTAGGAAGTAGAAGTTATAAACTTATTGATGAGGAAATATGAAAAAAATATCCCACAGAAAAACCCAACTTCAATTCCCAATATCGAGCACCGAATTGAATTTCCAGAAAGTTCTCAACTGCTATGAGTGAGCATAGCAGAACTTTAAAGAAAATATTAAATCGAATTTTCTAATTATATCTATTATACTCCGCAGCCATGAATAGCCTCAAAATTAAAGCAATTCTCTTTGATCTTGATGGTACACTTGTTGACTCAATCAGGGATATTGCCACTTCAATCAACCTTACTCTGAGATATTATGGATATAAACCCATTAATCTTAATCAATGCACCCGGCACATCGGTGACGGAATAAATAAATCAGTAAGCCGCGCTTTTGGCGAATCAGTACATAATGATGAATACTATTCCTGGGATAATGAATTTTTATCTCGAGCTGTAAAGAAGTATAAAGAATATTACTCAGAACATCTTTTTGATACAACCACCCCATATCCAATGATTAAAGAAACTTTATCCGATTTAAATGGAATATCTATGGCAGTTATTTCCAATAAAGCATACAACTACACATTTGAAATTTTGAAGCATTTTAATCTTCATAAATATTTTAACATAATTCTTGGCGGTGATTCTCTTGAAGTGAAAAAGCCGAACCCGGAGCCTCTTCTTTATATATTGAGAAAATTTTCGGTGAAAACAGATGAAGCAATTATGGTTGGAGATAGTGACAAGGATATTTTAGCTGGAAAAGCAGCAAAGACATTTACATGTGCAGTTACTTATGGAATGCGCTCCGAAGATGAATTAAAGAAATTAAACCCAGATTATTTAATTTACAGCTTTAGGGAATTACTTATTTTGCCAGGTATAAAACGTGAAACGTGAAAAATGAAACGTGAAAACAGCAAAGTCGTCTGTCTGCGTCCGGCGGCTGCCGGATAGGCAGGAAAGTCTGGTTAATTTCAACCATATCTTAGATTCGCTATTTTCAATCTAATCTGTGTGTATTCCTCTATCCACTCAAATGCCCGATTAACAGCTAGCCAGAGTTGGCGTGAAGTATTGACAACTCGCCCAACAATCCGTAATACTTTCCGGCGAATCGTTTCTATCAGACAAGTTGAATACCTCTCCGGCAGAATCAATAACTGAAAAAGTTTCATCACATTATAGGCTAACATTCCAATGGTATAATAGATCCGGTTGGCTTCAATAGTTCTACACGGTACGTATTGCAGGGCCAGTCCGTATTTCCCATCTTTTATAAACCGCTCACAATTGCCCCTTTGCTGATGTTGAAAAAGAACCACATCTCCACTCATTTCTTCTTCCGGTATATTTGCAATCACCGCATAATAATCACTATAGAAAACCTCGTCGAACAGATCAATTTGCCGATTACGTTTACGCTTCACAATCAGGCGAAAACTATGATTACTGTCATTCATTATATGAATCGTTTCGGCATATTCGCAATCGGTCAGAATGCCTTCACGGTCTCTTATTCTCAGCCACGCAGTTGGAGATATTCTCCCTATGTCTTCTATTACCGAAGAATCAAAATCAGCCGTAATCGTATATCGAATCCCATTATCCTGGCAATGATTGATAATCTTTGATTGGTAGCCGGCGCTGTCAGAACGAAAAAACTTAAGACTCTTTCCATTGAATTCCAGAATTCTAAGTGTCTTCTTTAGACTCTCCAAAATATCGGTCTGAGGTGATTCATTGCCCTGGCGAAATTTAACCGCAGAACAGATCGGATGATCAGTACCATCTGATAAATAACCGAGCATCGGATGGTAACCAATGGTTCCGTTATAGCTCTTTTGACCATCGCCTTTATCCGATTCAATCAGAGTTGCATCTATATCCAACGTGTAATCATTGACCTTTCCCGAACGCAGATAATAACCAACCGTGCGTTCCAGTATCCGCTGGAGATAATGCTCCTGCCCTAATGAACCTTGACGGCGTAACCAATCTCCTATTGAATCCGGGCTGGGTAAGGTCTCTATGTCTACTAACTTCCTAAATCCCTCATCATTCCGGATATCCCGTATGTCTTCTAAATATCTTCCACCGTCAATAAAATGGTAAATCAGGGTACGAATATATTCATATGGCGTAATGCCTCGATTTGAACCGGGGAGAGGATATTCGGTTTCGATCTGTTTGCGTATTCCCAGAGCTTGAATGAATTCATCTATAATTGCTAAACCGCCTCTGTCGGAGATTTTTTCTCTTGTTTGTTTGAGCTGGAATGATAAAACTCTGTCTGTCATTATTCACCTCGTAAGTGATTTTAAATATTTTTTTAATACAATGTAATTTAAACACTTACGAGGTGTTTTCATAACTCTATTGCGGATTTAGGGTATTTATATCTGTTCGTTGAGAATTCCATCGGAATATCTTTCGTAAAGGTTGTTCCAGGTTTTCCTCAGTTTATCTTGAAAGAAATATTCGGGTTGAAGATTGCGTACTCGTTCCCAAATTGAATTTGGGAACGAGTAGTAAATAGCGAATAAAATATTCTATTTTAATGATTCAAAAGTGTTCTGTTCCCGGGCTACCTTTTTGCGTTTGAGAGGGTCCAGTTCCATTTTTCGTAAGCGGATGTTTAGAGGTGTGACGTCAACCAGTTCATCTTCGGCGATAAATTCTATGGATTGATCAAGTGTCAATAATCGAGGCGGACGCAATGTGACTGTCGCGTCTGCCGAAGCGGCCCGCATATTTGTCAATTTCTTTTCTCTGGTGATATTGATGTCCAGGTCTTGTGGGCGGTTTCGTTCGCCAATAATCATTCCACGATATACTGAAGTACCCGGCCCGATAAACAGCTCGCCGCGATCAATCATTCCATAACTGGCATAGGCCGTGACTTTACCGTTGCGGTCAGCCACTATCGCTCCGGATTTATGCTGAGGAATGGGACCAAACCAGGGTTCGTAATTCTCGAAAAGTGTATTCATAACGCCGGTTCCCTTAGTCTCCGTTAAAAACTGGCTGCGAAATCCGATCAGCCCGCGGGTAGGTATCAGGATTTCCAGGTTAACGCGCCCGTGACCATGATTTATCAAATTTGTCATGCGGCCTTTTCGACGGGACAGGTTTTCGGTGATGACGCCGATAAAATTTTCCGGGACATCAATAAATACACGTTCCACCGGTTCATGTTTTTTTCCGTTGATAATCTGAGTAATGACTCGTGGTTTGGAGACCATCAGCGCATATCCTTCGCGCCGCATGGTTTCAATCAACACCGCCATCTGAAGTTCACCGCGACCGCAAACCTCAAAGACATCGGCCCGTTTCTCAACCGGTTTGACCCGCATAGAGACATTGCGCAGCGTCTCCCGTTCAAGACGTTCTTTCAATTGCCTGGACGTAAGAAACCTGGATTCATTGCCGGCGAAGGGACTGGAGTTGATGTAAAACAGCATAGAAATTGTAGGTTCATCAATATGAATACGGGAAAGGGGAACCGGATTTTCAGCGGATGAAATGGTGTCACCGATGCGCACATTCGGCACGCCGGCCAGGGCAATAATATCGCCGGCTTCAACCTTTTCAACAGTGGTTTTTTTCAGACCTTCAAAAGTATATAATGCTGAAAACTTGATGTTGTTCACTGTTTCTTTTTCGCCGCAAAGCGTATAATTACGATTCATTTCCAGCTGACCGTTGGTAATGCGGCCGATAGCGATTTGTCCCATATAAGGATCGTAATCAAGGTTGATGATCAGAAACTGGGTGTTTTTTCCATCATCGGCAACGGGTCCGGGAATTGTCTCAATAATGGTTTCAAACAGAGGCTGCAGGTTTTCAGAACCATCATCCAGCTTGCGATGAGCTTCACCTAACTTGGCTTGTGTGTAAAGGATGGGGAATTCGATTTGCTCTTCGCTGGCGTTCAGGTCGATAAAGAGATCGTACACTTCATTGATTACTTCCTCAATGCGGGCGTCACGGCGGTCAATTTTATTAATTACTATAATCATTGACAAC
>DAOUYY010000047.1 GCA_030665885.1 Fidelibacterota bacterium | reverse complement strand
CATGTTCTGATCTGCTACCTTTTTCTTCTATCGTTACTAGAAATTCCTTATCATTTTTCTTTTTGACTTCAATCATTTCAATCCTCCTTGATGACTTCGATCAATGCTTCTTGAATATTACCTTTTTTGAAATAAAGTTTCATTCCTCTTTCTTGCAGCCTTTGAATTCCTTTTTTACCGATATGTGCTGATATAATTATAGAACAATCATTAATTAACTCGTATACATCTAAAGTCTTTAAATGCTGCATCGTTTCCTCAAAAGGATTATTTCTTTTCTCAATGAGTCTAAACTTTGTTCTGTTTTCAATCTCGTAGATAAATATATATTTTGCCATGCCTAACATCTTCGAAAGTATATTTATTCCGTTATTGGTTGGTATGGCAACTCTCACAAGATTTTCTTTATTGTCATTCAATTTTCTGTGCTTTCAATAACCTTACATAGCTCCTGACAAAGAAAACCTCTTCAAAGCCGGCGAAATTATAATTTGCCAGTATCTTCTTCCAATCTCGCTTGATAAAATCAAAAGCATATTTGCATTCAATACTCTTAAAAATAAAATGATATAATGGCGGCATTTCATTCATGTCAAATTCCGCATAATCGAGCATGAATAATGCACTATTCGGTTTTAAATGATTAGAAATATTTTCAAGAACCGTTTGGCGGACTTCATGCGGAAAGCCGTGTGTTACAAAACTAATAAAAATTTTATCAAATTGTTCTGACAGCGAGAATGGCACGTCGATTCTTTGCCTGATAAATTTAATATTCTGATGTTTTGCGCATTTTTTTCTGAATTGTGTTTCCATAACCGACGATATATCCATACCAGTAATTTTTCCGTCATCACCCAGATATTTCGCCATAATACAGGCATTACGTCCGGTGCCGCAACCAAGATCGAGAATTTTATCTTCATGCTGAATATCCATTTCCTTAATTGCCCTGTGAATAAATCCGCGATAAAGACCCAAAGAGGCAATGTTCATAACCCTATCATAGTGTTTTGCAGTAGAGGGATTTAGTTCAACACCCGAGTCGGGATATACCTTATCCATATTTGAGCTCATTTTTTACAATCAATTTTATATATAAAATAGAATGACATGAGAATAACCGCTATGAATAATATGAAAAAGAGATTAAATCCGAATTCGGTTATTATCCAGCCTCCTAAAAATGGAAAAATGACGGGAAGAATGCCACCCGCTCCCGTCAAGCCAGTGTATAACGCCCTGTTATTATTACTGGTGATTTCCAGTAAAACCCCACTTATAGCAATCCTATGAATTGTAAATACGATACCGCCAGCCAAAAAGATGTAAGGAAAAAGCACAGATCCCGACAGAGTTAAAATAAACAAGGGAATTAGCATTGCAATAATAGAAGTAGTGTACAGCATGAGCTGGTATTTTATCTTTCTTGAATAGTAGAAAAGTATGCTGCCTGTTAAAACACCACCAATTACCTTTAGAATCAAAAAGTCGCCGATATCCTGGCTTCCCGCAGAAAATATTCTCTTGGCATAAAGTATTAAAAAGGGCATTAAAACTATACTGATTCCCTGAGTATTTATCAAAAATAGGTAGTATCTCAGCTTTTTATTGGTGTGGATCTCTTTAATAATAATTTTTATATATTTCACCAGCCCGTTAATTTTGAAATTGGATGCAGTAATTTCTTTTATTTTCCAGAATCCTAATGATGCTATTCCCAGAAGTGCTGCAGAGAAGAAAAATAGCGTGGCATAATTCACCGGATATTCATAGGAGATAAGAACCCTTCTCGCAAGAAAAGCTGACAGAAAAACTACAATACTGGAAATAACTTGCTTTATAGAGAAAAACGACTTTCTCTTTTCCTGCAACACAGATTTCCCCAAAATATCAACATAATTGATGTTTGCAAAGGCGCCGCTAAATGAAAACAGCGAGATTAAAGTGAAAATAGACAGAATTATAAAGCCATCATTAATATTAGGTGAAAAATAGAATAACAGAGCCATTCCGCCGAGAGCGAAAATGCGAGCGTTAATTCCACCCAGCAAATAACCTTTCTTTGAAGATTGATTATTCAAGAACGGAGCGAAAAATAGTTGCGCAAATCTTCCTCCCCCCAGCATTATCGCCGTCAGTATTCCTAGTTGTAGCGCGCTTCCGCCTGCATCAACTATCATAGCCGGAATTATTGTGTCAACATCCATGAAATTTGTAGCCAGAGCAAGAAAAACAGCGTGCCATAAAAAAGAATAATAATTTTGTTTTGATATCTGTTTATTCAATTCCACTGGATAAATCTATTCCGTAAATCAGCAATCGCCACTTGTTATATTTGTATTTTAAGGATAAGTCTTCTCTCCGGCACTCACCTTTACTTTAAGCCAGTTTTCCGGAGGCACATAAGGACAAGCGTAGAAACTGCTATATGCACACCATGGATTATATGCCTGGTTGAAATCGAGAATCCACTTCCCTTCGGATGTTTGATATCTGCTGGATTCAAGATCAATATATCTTCCCGCTCCATAAGTCTTTATGCCGCTGGTTGCGTCCCGAAAAGGAATAAATAGCCTCTCTTCTTCGTAAGAACTCTTGTAAGCCTGCAATACACAATCCGTATCACCTATTTTGAATCTGAATTCGCCCCATCTGAGAAACTCTCGCTCATTCCCCTGTGTGTCTTCTACCTTCAATATTTCTTTTCTCTCATGTTCATGTAGTTCAAGTTCGAATCTATACTTCAAATCAAGAGAATAGTAGTTTAACCCTTTGAAACTTTGTCGTTCACCAATAGAGATTGGCGACTGAGGACGCATTTTGAAAAATCTATCCTTCTCTTCACGCTCTAATTCGGCACGTTCTCTCCATTCAGAAATTCTCATTATTTACCCTCTTTACTGTCAATTCCTATTCAGGAATTTTATCTACTGCAGTATATTTCGCAAGAAGATCATCCTCCGTAAGCAGAATATAATCTTCTCCTTCTATCTTTACCTCTGTACCCCCATATTCCTTATAGATTAAACGATCTCCAACCACAACTTCATCAGTTGCATCTTTTGCCTTTGCAACGACCTCACCTTCCCTAAGTTTTTCTTTGGCGGTATCGGGAAGATATAAGCCGCTTGCCGTTTTCTCTTTAGCCTTAAAAGGTTTGACTAAAATGCGTCCATTGATTGGTTGTAACTTCATAATATCACCTCCTGTTTAATTTGAAAGAAATCTATCAATCTTTGTTTTATCGAAACCCACTATTAAATGTCCGTCAATATCAATTTGTGGCACAGCCATCTGACCGCTTCGTTGCACCAATCTTTCGGCTGCATGCTGATCACGCGATATATCTATTTCCCTAAAGTTAACGCCCCTGCTGCGCAAGTAAGACTTCGCAGTTCCGCATGCAGGACAGCCCGAACCACTGTATACAACTACGCGGTGAGATATTCCCTTTTTACCACTCATGGTTGACGAAGAATTCATTCCGCTGAGTATGCGAGTATAAAGTTGGGCGCTTTCAACACCTTCAATTCGCCAAAACACTTTCCCCTTTTTAAGAGTTAAAAATGTGGGGATATTCTTAACTCCGAACTTTTTATGTACCCCCTTTACCCTCTCCACATTAATCACATAAACAGGAGCCTCCTTATTTTCCTTGCTGAATTGTTCAAGTTCAGCCAAAGCCCGTTTTGCAGAAGACGAAAAATCTGCATAAAAAAACAGAACTAAAAACTCCTTATGTTTCTCTTGCACTTGCTCAAGATGTTTGTCGTTCTTTATCCATTCAATCATAGTGTTTGCCTCCATTAGCTAACAATAACATCCCATACTTATATTTTAATTTGTTCAATCCTCTCTGCAATCATATTACTCACCTTCAACCATCATGCAGAAGGAGATTCACTTCTTTATGAATGACTTCATAAACCTTTTCTTCTAAATCCTTCACAGGTAATTTCTTTTTCTTTCTGATACCAAGCATTGAGGTTAACTCAAGATAACTATTCACTGACATTCCTTCCCTCTGAAAGAGTTTCTTGCCACATTTAATAGCGCATGCATCTATCAAAATCCGTTTGTCCGAATTTCTAACAATCTCTTTAAACTTCCATGGAACTATAACAGCAGGAAGACATCCGATCTTCACATCATTCGGATTTTCCTCCCATATTCTGATACAAGCTTTGGATGCAGCAACTCCGGTTGCACATCCACCGTAGCATGTGAAGATCAAAAGTTTATAATGCATGTTTTAACTCTTTTGAAATTTTCGATATAATACGTATTTAACCACATAAAAAATTATACGTTATACAACTTCTCAAGTTCTTCCAATGTTATCTCTGGAATAATCCTTTCGTTATTAAAATGCTTTTTCATTCTCTTTAAACACTTGCCTTTTTCTTCAATATCACCGAGATATTCTGCGCAGAGATTCATACATTTAATTGTATATTTCACATTAGCCTTTATAATTTCCGGTATCTTATCGCTATCGTGTCTTACCGATCCCTCCGGACACATATCATGCAAACACCGAAGCGGATGCATTCAGTCATATCTATTTCAGCTTCTTCAATTTTCATTGAAATTGCACCTACGGGACACTCGTCTACGCAAATTCCACAACCAGTGCAACTCTCTTCGTTGATCCAAGGCATTTTCTAAAATCTCCTTTAATTTAATATATAAGCTTCTCTGTAATATTCACAGCGCTAAAAGATTTTTCTCTTTCTCCTTCATGTCATTTGTTATAAAATTAACTCCTTCTGTTTCTTTAAATATGCGGTTCTATCATTCGCTTAAGATCCGATTCATAGCTTTGTGTAACTCCAATAATTTGATCCACCACCTCGCCGTTCACATAAAGATTCAATGTAGGTATACTCCTGATGCCATATTTCATAGCTGTTTGCCGCCCCTCGTCTACATTCAACTTGCATACCTTTAATCTTCCCTGGTATTCATGAGCAATTTTCTCAAGCACTGGAGCGGCCATGTGGCAAGGTCCACACCAAGGAGCCCAGAAGTCAACCAGAACAGGAATATCTGATTGAATTACTTCAATCTCAAAATTTTCGTCGCTAGCACTAATCGGTTTTGCTTCTTCCATCTCCAAATTCCTTTCTTGTTTTAAATTATTTACTTTAACGCTGAGGCGTTCTTTTGATTTGCCTGCATCTTTTTCAATACCGGCATTCTGTTTAATCTGTTTCACTGAGACGTTCTCATTCGAAACTTTCCCGCACCCCAAAACTAAGATTATGCATAAAACGCCTGTAAAAATCAATACCTTTTTCATAGATTCATCTCTTTCTCTATACTTAAAAAATTCTCTTCATTTTCAGTGAGAGAACTTGCACTTTTTCATCTTTTTCTAAAATTAAATATATGCCCTCTTTGAAGTTTGTCGTCATGATTTATTTTTCTGAAAAGCATTCCTTCAAAATAGAATGTCTTCTTTATCTCATTTCTAACATCTTCTAAGCTCATGTGCATATACTCCCTAAAATGCTTTGGAAGAACTGAAATAAGCGCGTTTTCTCTTGCTGCTCTGAATACTTCTTCATACAACTTTTTTCTGTCGTTCACAAGATGGATCACATCATAAAGCAAAATCACATCAGCAGATTCATCTGGCACCGGTATTTTTACCTCTTCTGTGATCTCTATGCTTTCTATATTTTTTAAGCCGTACCACTTAGAAATTCTCATTAACTCATTCAAGGATTCCTTGTTAGTGTCCAACGCATAAACATAACCATTTTGCCCGACTATCTTTGCGACAGGTATCGTATAATTGCCTATTCTGCAACCAAAGTCTAACACTACTTGAACTTTTTTTATTCCCACCTCTGTTAAGAATTTCTCGCTATACTTAGTAAGCCAAAGTTCATTATCGCTCATTTTATTTAATAATCCACGACCTTTTTAATAACCAGATTCTCCATTCTTCCCTAATTTCCCTAAGATCTAGTATTCCTTTTTTTAAAATTTAAAATGTAACCCTTATCATAGTTATCATCATGTATGAGTTTTTTAAAAGATTTTTTTTCAAGATGAAAGTCTGCTTTTTCTATTTCTCTTATAACATCTTCTAATCCCATATGGGCAAGCGTCCATAAAGGATCGTCAAACTTGTGGTGCTTTGGATAGACTGAAAGAAGTGCACCGGGTTTTAAAACTCTACGAATTTCGTCCAATATCTTTCTCCTCTGATCCATATAATGCAAAACATCATAAAGCAAAACCACATCTACAGATTCATCCTTTAACTCAATTTTTAACTCCTCTTGTGTATTAATTGGCTCTATATTCTTTAGCCCCTCGGATTTTGCTGTCTGCATCAATTGGTTTAAAGCTTCACTGTCTTTATCTACTGCATACACCTTGCCTTCTTTTCCCACCACTTTTGCGACTGGAATCGTGTAGTGACCAACTCCGCATCCAAAATCTAATATGACTTGCCCCTTTTCGACTCCAATTTCCTTTAAGAATATTTTTCCCTCTGAAGCTAACCATTTTTCGAGGTCCGTTTTCATAATCTTTATCTTACTAATTTACGTAAAATAATCAAGACCAAAATTTTAGATCTGGCATCAAGCCCAAGTAACTTATATTGCTCAAGTAGACCCCCCAGTCGCACAGTTTACATTGCTCCTAGAATCAGCACCAGAAAGAGTAAAAGAAGAGAACGTTTTTCTGGCTTTAGTGCATTGCAGAGTGGGCAATTCAGTTCAGAAGTATCCTCGCCTATATGCTGAATCTCCTCAATAACGGCTTTGTTTAGATCATCAATTAAATAATCCAAATCCGATGACACACATTACAGGCTTCTTAACTTTTTTCACTGAAATATATCTAATCTACTTTTACTAGTTCTTATCCCGATACCGCTTAAAGTTTCTTTTTTAATTAAAACCCATATTTTTCCATATATTTGTAATATCTTTTGCAACAGCACCATCGGAAAACTCAATAATAGATTTCCCCTGGACCATCGCTTGTGTGACAATTTTATCATAAATAATTTTTCCTACAAAATCAATATTTTCAATTTGGCAGAATTTTTCAATCTTATCGGAAATATCGATATTCAAATCATATTTATTTACGCAGACAAATGTAGGAATATGAAAATGACCGTATGAAAGTTGTACAACACGCTTCAAATCATGAAATCCCGAAAGAGTCGGCTCGGTAACTACAAGCACTGCATCTGCTCCGGTTATAGAAGAAATAACAGGACAACCAACACCCGGCGCTCCATCAATGATTACAAAATCCAGTTTCTTTTCTTCCGCTAACAGTTTTGCCTGCTGCCGAACTAATGAGACAAGCTTTCCAGAATTTTCCTCAGCAACTCCCAGTTTTGCATGTACCAGGGGTCCGAATCGGGTCTCGGAAATGAACCATTCTCCGTTTAAGTGTTCTGTAAAATCAATTGCATTAACCGGGCAAAAATGTACACAAACAGAGCAGCCCTCACATGAAATCGGATCAACAATATAATCCTCACTAATAGCATCAAACTGACAAACTTCGCGGCATTTATCACATTCAGTGCATTGATCTTTATTAATATACGCTATCCTGCCACCGTAAAACTTTTCACGATATTTAATCTCTGGTTTTAGAATCAAATGAAGGTCTGCCGCATCCACATCGCAGTCAGCCATAACTTTACTCTTTGCCAATGACGCAAACGCCGCGGTTATACTTGTTTTTCCGGTGCCGCCCTTACCACTAATGATAGTTAATTCCTTCATACAGTCACCATACTTTCAATTTTCTCGTACAGGTCAAGAAATCTTTTTCGGTATTCAGGATAAATGTCAATTATAATTTTACCTCTCGAGTATGCTTCAGCAATTTTTCTGTCATTTGGTATTTCCAACAAAATTTGAATGTTCTCTGAGTCGCAGTATTCTCTGACCTTATTATCACCAATATCTGAACGATTAATCACAACTCCGAATGAAATACCCAAAGCGCGAACCACCTCCACCGCCAATACTAAATCATGTAAACCAAAAGGTGTGGGTTCTGTAACTAGAATAACGAAATCGCTTCCCCTTACCGCTTCAATTACAGGACATGATGTTCCCGGCGGTGCGTCAATAATCACAATCATGCTATTAGCCGTTCTGTCTTTTACAGCTCGAATGATTGGTGGCGACATGACTTCGCCAATATCGAGTCGCCCATCTACGAATTTAACATCGCTATTCCCTCCTTCTTCAGTTACGCCAACAACCCGTTCTTTTTGTGCAATACAATTTTCCGGACAGACCAGCCAGCAGCCGGCACATGAATGACACAATTCAGGAAATACAAGCACATTGTTTTTAATGACCACAATGGCGTTAAATTGACAAATTTCCTGACATTTACCGCAAAATGTACATTTACTCAAGTCCACATCAGGAATAGAGACATTCACATCTTCAACCTGAGAAATTACCGGATGCAAAAAAATATGGGAATTGGGTTCTTCAACATCACAATCTAACAATTGAACGTTTTCGCCCAACGATTTCGCAAGGTTTACTGCAATTGTTGTTTTACCAGTTCCGCCTTTTCCACTGGCAATTGCAATTTTCAATGATTTATTTATCATAATATTTGTCATTAATAATCCCAGGTAAACTTATTTTTTTAATTCAGGTATCTCTTTCGGCCTATCACCAGCTTTCCTTCGTTCAACAAGGCTATGAATTCTATCAAATGATTTCATAACCGTATCTATAATAAGCGATAAAGAGTCTGATTTCACAACGACTGGCTGAATTCTGGTGTTTGCGCTTATTTTCAAAAAGTTAGGGCTCATTTTTCTTCCTATGATAACATCAGCGTCATTAATTATTGCTATAACTGCTTTCATCTTTTCTAAAATTCCATGTTTGCCATCTACATCAGGTGATGTATTTTCTCTATTTCCGACTAAATTAAAATTCCCTTCATCAAAAAGATCGTATATATAGAAATGTTCTGCCTCACCCATATGACCTAGAGAAATGTTTTCTCCGTCATTCGTTCCAATGACAATTCTCAGTTTTCTCATTTTACTCCTCATATTTTAGCAATTTCATAATGTCATACATCTTCGTGATTGTATAAAAATTCGCTAAAGGAACCATAGACAATTAATTATTGAGTCCACTAAAAAAACTAAAATTTATCCATGTCACACTGAGTAGTACCGATTTATCGGGGCGTTATCGAAGTGTGCTTGGAGGATATCTCCCTTCGATTGACTCATGGTGACATCCATCAATTACTTTTACGACCTTTTTAATTGTACTCATTATTAAGTACATTTTAAGAAATCCATTACTTATTCCCCATCAGAACCCCGAATCGTGTGATGCTTTTCTTATAATGATAAAAATACCTCCCAATACCATAACTATGCAAAGGATTTGCCCCATAGTTAAAGGACCTAATATAAACCCAAGCTGAGAATCAGGTTGTCGCACAAACTCAATAAAGAAACGCACAAATCCATATCCAATAAGATATAATGAGAGAAAAAACCCATCGAAAACTTTTATTTTCCTCAAATTCCATAAAAGCATAAAAAGAAATATCCCTTCAAAAATAGCCTCATAAAGCTGAGACGGATGGCGTAGTTGATGTGTTGGATCCAAAGGGAAATACATTCCCCATGGCACATCGGTTACACGACCATATAGCTCACCATTAATAAAGTTGCCCAATCTGCCAAAGGTATATCCCAAAGGAATCGCCGGACACAAAAGATCCGCTAAACGCCAGAAATTTACTTTGTTCTTATTACAAAAGAGGCTGGAAAATAAAATAACCCCGATAACTCCACCATGATAAGACATTCCAGAAATCCCTGTGAAATGGCAACCATTTGAAAAATCGAAAGGAATAACTATTTCTAATGGATTAGCAATAAAATATTTAAAATTGTAGAACAATATATATCCTAACCTTCCACCAATAACAACGCCAAGAATAGCCCAAATAAAATAACTATTTATCGTATCTTTAGAATATCCAAGTTTTTCAGTTCTAACTCTATATAAAACCAGATAATAAACAATTGCAAAGGCAACGATATACATTAAACCGTAATAGCGCAGTTGAAATGAACCAATCGTAAGAATAGTAGGTTTAATATGTTCTGGTATATGGTTCCACCAAGTCAAAAATTGCCCCTTTTTTAATAGTCAATACCAATTCTCTTAGTTATATTTTTTCTATGTCTTAATACACCTGCAAACGATGAAAATGGAATAACAAACAAATTTATTCCAAAGGTACTAAGCAATGGAAGACCCGAAAGATTAAGTAAAGGTATTCTCACAGAACCCCCGCCTATTCCAAACATACCGCTCCTAAAACCGGATAAAAGCCCCATACATAAATAAATAACAAACTCAGAAAGTGTTAGCATGCTCTAATTTTCTTTCACCCGCCTGCCAAAACGGAGTGGCGGGCAGGCAAACATGAGAGGGAACACGATGTCGCTTAAACAGCACGGTATCCAAACAGCTATAAAAAGAAACATAAAAACAACAAAGTACATTAACCAACTTAATGTTTCCCCAACAGCCATCATAATATGAAAAAGCGACGCCCATGTGCTTAACAACACATGCCCAGCATGAGGAAATTTCGTTGATGGTCTGAAATACGCTACTGCAATACCTGCCAACGCTAAAGGGTTAACCAGCCACCACTTTTCAATAAAACCTATGTGAACACCTCTGTTTGGCATATCCAGTAAAACTTCTCCTAAATAAGGAATCAATGAATCACTTATCGTAGCAATACCTATAGAGCCTGTATAACCAATAAGTAACAACACCCAAACATTGCATTTAATTTTAGAACTTCCGCACTTGTGAAGTTCATACATAGAAGCCGTAACAGTAGCACTCAAAATGACATGAATAGGGTGTAGTGTGTAAAATAGTTTATACGAAAGTTCGGATGGTGCTTTCTGGAAAAGTAACATTATCACTATTCCGGTAACTGCTCCAAAAAGTGTAAAAGGAGCATGATTTTTCAATTCTTTTGAAATATGTTTTAACATTTCATTTACCTATCAAATCTTGAAAAATTTCAGTTATCCATAGACGATGAAAATCCAATCACTAAATCAATCTTTTAACATTTTCACTGCTAAAAACAACATGAATTCCTCTCATCTTTTACAGACATTATCATCTGAACATGGTGGTTTATCGCAGCGTTCTGTTCTACCACAGCAAGTCTTTCTTGAAGAACCGCTATCTTTATAATCAGTTGAGTAAAAACCAGACCCTTTAAATATTATCCCCATTCCACCACCTATTAAACGTTCTGTTTTTCCACCGCATTTTGGACATTCTTTAATTGGTTCATCGCTCATTTTCTGGAATTTCTCAAACCTATAACCGCAATTTTCACATTCATATTCATAAGTAGGCATTTAACAACTCCTTTTTCTACTTCTGCCGGAGTGATAAATCAAAATAACGTCTCCAAGCATACAGCCGGCATCCTTTGCAATCACCGGGCATTTTGCTATGAACAGAAAAAATACCGGTCTGTTCGCTCGGGATAATGCTTCAAAATTTCCCTGCCCCTTGCTAATGATCATATCAGCCTTTCTATATGTTGATAGGAATTCGTTTGAACAAAGTGATAGTACTGTTCCCGGAGCGTCCGAGCCGCTTGAGATCACCTCTGCTACTGTGTTAACACCGCATGCAATTGCATCATCGATTAAAGCGTCATTAATTACGGGTTTTTCTTTGACAGCATAAATGATTTTCTTAATCGAATCCAGTCTTATTATCTCCTCAATTAAAATCCGGTCAAAAACTACCTCTCCCGCATTATCAGCAAGATAAAGGATATTTCTTGCTTCATTTAAGACATGTCTGAATTTTACATAATTAAAAGTTGCCTTATTTTGCCTTTTTATAGCTCTATTCTCTTCATTCAGAATCCTTTTTAATTCTACATCAACATTTAGCGTATTCTTTACACCATAGTCAATAATGTTGCCTGCAATGGCTAACTCAACTGCCGTCAATAATCTATCATGGGAACGGCTTATTTTCTTCTTTAAATTATTATAAATACTCAAGGCAAGCTTATTGCTCTTCTCCTTTACCTTCAAATAAGGATCGTCTTTTTTAATTATATTTTTCAACAAATCGTAAACTATTTTTCCAGTTTCGGGAGGTGAATAAGTTAAGGGAATTCCCGGCATGACCTTCGCTAATTCGTCTAGTGCTTTTCTCTGTGTTTGCTCATCTGCTCCGGCCATTCTTGCAGCTTCAAGAATTTGTTTAAAGAAACAGGGAATACAATCTAAATATGTTTTCATAATGTAATCTTATTATCCTCATCGACAAATATAGTTTTTGTCTCTATTTTACTTATTTCATCATCACTCACTAAAACGTAAGAAATAATACAAAGTTTATCGCCAATCTCTCCACATCTCGCTGCTGGACCGTATAAAGCAATAATTCCAGAACCTTTCTTCTCTTCAATAACATATGTTTCAAGTCTCTTGCCATTATTGAAATTCAAAACTTGCACCTTTTCTCCTGGCAATATATTACTCTCTAATAATAGAGCCTTATCAATTCCAATACTCCCATCATAGTACAGCTCTTTCTTTGTTATTGATGCTCCACGAATCTTTGATTTAAGTACCTGGCGTAAAATTGACATAATATCTTCCTCATTTTATAAATATTAGCAGTAATAAAACTTTCTCAGAGTTCCTAAAGAAATTAATGAA
>DAOUYY010000177.1 GCA_030665885.1 Fidelibacterota bacterium | reverse complement strand
GGGGCTATCACCAAAGTTCTCCCGTCAATCTGACCGGCAAGCATAGCCGAGATGTATGTTTTCCCAAGACCCACCACATCAGAAATAAAAACACCGCCGTATACCTCTAGGATTTTTTTCGCGTTTAATACAGCCTGTTTCTGATATTCCAATTTTTTAAATTCCTGTGGCAGATATTTTATAAATACTTCTTCAGTCTGGCTTAATTCGTCCTTGAAATATTCGTATAGGAATTTCAGATAAAGCTGATATGGCGTAATATTCTGATTGAGCCAGGTTTTTTCCTGAATTGTTTGGATGTATTTTTCGCTGACATCTACGGAATCCTTCCAGAGCTCCTCAAATTTTTGTTTGGTAAATTCATAGTCTGCGCGATTTTTAAGTTCTACATTAAATTCAAGATTATCAACTAAGCCTGATTGGGTAAAGTTACTTGAACCGGTAATGACCCTTCCCGCATCGCGGTCGCCTTCGGTGAAGGTCATAATGTAAAGTTTGGCGTGTATATTTTGAGAAGGATATGCTCTGATTTCCAGTTTCTTAGTGTGAATCCATTCGATAAACTTTACAACACCTTCTTCGACTTCCTGTTTATCTTCCGAATCCTCCATCTCTTTCTCTAAAAGCCCTGAATATTCCTGCTTTGTTTCCGCATGAGAAAACTGAATTGATTGCTGAAAATTTTGATTTGCTTTTGCTAATAAATCATAGGTCAATTTGCTTGTGCTTATACCTATCAGAATTCTAATTTTTTCTGTATTTTCTAATGATTTATAAACGGCATGAAAACCGCTGGTATAAAAATATCCGACAAGGCAGTCAAATAATTTGGTGTCTTTTATTAATACTTGAAACCTATCTTTAAGGTTTTGCTGTTCTTTGTTGGTAATAAAAGTTAAGTCCGTGTTTGTCATATTTGGACTGCCTTTTTCATAATTCACTTTCACTCCTGATCAAGTAAAAATCTAATAACGATAACAATTCTCTTTTTTCTAAAACAAACTAATCGAATTTTCTTACTTCTTTTAATACATCTCCTAATATTATTTGTCGAATTGATTTAAAGTAATTTTCCATAAACTCAAAAGGCTCTTTAGACACCATAGATTTAGTCAATACTAATTTCCCTATTCTATTTCTACAAGTAAATTAAAAAGACAATATAAATCATAAAATCAATCAATAGAAGTAGCAAATTAATGTTAGATTGCCCTTTTAATTATTTAATAAAATATTCTATGAAGAAACTAATACCTTTACTTTAGAAAGATGTACTTTTCTACGTGTTTCCCATAGCTCATAATTTCGCTGCATGTTTAACCAAAGCTCAGGAGTTGTTCCAAAGGTTTTTGATAGACGTAAAGCCATAGTAGTACTTACTCCGGATCTACCGTTTACTAACTCAGATAAAGATTTTCTTGTTACATCAAGAGCTTTTGCTGTATCTGTTATACTCAAACCTAATTGATTTATATATAACTCTCTTAATACTTGTCCTGGATGAGACGGTTTATACATATCCATATTTTTTTACCTCTTTTTTAATGGTAGTCTAAATAATCAACATCATATGCATCACTATCAACAAAACGAAATACAATTCGCCAGTTCCCGCTAACGTTAACAGACCAGAAATCTTTTCTACTGCCACTTAGTTTATGTAAATTTGATCCTGGATAATTCATATCTTCTACTTCTTTTGCAGCATGTAGCAAAGTAAGAATCACTTCCAATCGTTTCGTATGTGCTGGCTGAACTTTGGAATTGTCACCATTTTCAAAAAACTTACGCAAACCTTTATGTTTAATTGTAATGATCACATCTAAATATAACGTGAGAAGTATCAGGTGTCAAATGCTTTTTGGGATGAAAGTGAAAAGAAAATCTAATTGTCAATACATGTAAAATTTTCCATCCATCAGAGTCTTATAAATAGTAAAATATTTCCATAAATCATCATGCTTAGCAAAAAAATTGGAAAATGTTACAACAATTTTTCATTTCTGAAATATATATCATATCGAGAGGGAAATTACCTCATTCCACAAATTAATTATTTAAGCATTCTTTATAAGGTTACATAACTCGATTTTGTGAACACAGATTTTACTCGACCCGTAAATTCAGAACCTAAAAATGGTGTGTTATGAGATTTAGAATAGATATCCTTTTTGCTAAAGACCCACCATTCTTCAGGATCGAAAATAGTAAAATTTGCTTCTTCACCCTCTTTAATTTTAGGCAGCTCAAGATTCATTACTTTAGCAGGGTTAACCGTTATCTTTTTCACTAACTCCATTAAAGTTAAATGTCCTTGATGAACGAGATTCGTCATCGCTAAACCGAAGGCGCTTTCCAATCCTATCATACCGGACGAAGCTAAATCCAAAGAAGTCTCTTTAGTTTCATAAGTATGCGGCGCATGGTCAGTTGCAATTACATCAATCGTCCCGTCTTTAAGCCCTTCTATTAATGCCAATCTGTCTTTTTCAGTCCGCAGTGGTGGAGAAACTTTTCCATTAGCATTAAAAGAACGCATATACTCATCTGTCAGTGAAAAATGATGCGGTGTTACCTCTGCAGTTACTTCAATCCCATCAACTTTTGCCTTTCGAACCAGATCAACGGAACCGGCAGTAGAGACATGAGGAATATGGATTCTGGCTTTTGTAAAGTGAGCCAGGGAAAGATCGCGATATATCATTACTTCTTCGGCAAGAGAAGGATTACCGCTTATGCCCAATTGCGTGGAAACAACTCCCTCATTCATCAAACCATTAGCTTTTAAAGCCAAATCCTCAGCATGATTGATCACAGGTTTATCCACAATACGGGAGTATTCAAGAGCATAACGCATGATTTGAGAATTCTCCAAAGGAGTCCCATCATCGGAAAAAGCAACTGCTCCGGATTCGGAAAGTTCAACCATTTCTGTAAGCTCTTTCCCCTTTCTACCTTTAGTTATAGCGGCAATAGGATATACATTGACCAACTGCCTCTCTGCCTTCCTATAAATAAAACGTACACTTTCCTGGGTATCAATAGCAGGGTCAGTATTTGGCATACAACAGACCTGTGTAAAACCGCTGGCTAATGCAGAACGGCATCCCGTTTCAATTGTCTCTTTATACTCATATCCCGGCTCACGAAAGTGTACATGAATGTCAATAAAACCAGGAGAAACTATTAAACCTTTAAGATCTATTACTTCATTAATTCCATCAACAGGTATATTTTTCCCGATTTTCTTAATCTTACCCTTTTCAATAAGAATATCAGCATCGTATATAGAATCCTTAAAAGGATCTATTACCTTTGCATTAGTTAATAGAACCCTATTTTTATATTCTCTTATCTGCATGTTTTGCTCCTACTCTTTTTATTTTCCACTGGCTAATAAATAAAGAATAGCCATACGAATAGCCACGCCATTGAGAACCTGATGAAGAATAATTGAATGTTCACTATCGGCAACTTCAGAGTCAATTTCCACCTGCCTATTGATAGGTCCCGGATGTAAAATCGTAATCTGTTTCTTCAATTTATTAAGCCTTTCACGCGTTAAACCATAAAGTCTTCTATATTCACGAAGTGAAGGAATTTGTCCAATATCCTGTCTTTCTTTCTGAATCCGCAAAACATTCACAGTATCAGCAAATACAAGCGCCTCATCAAGGTCATAAGTGACACTAACTCCAAGTGATTCGACACCATAAGGAATGAAAGTTGGCGGACCGCACAACATTATATTTGCGCCCATAGTTTTAAGTCCGTAAATATTGGAAAGAGCAACTCTACTATGACGGATATCTCCGATAATTGCGACATTTAAATCCTCCAGATCTCCAACTTTTTCTTTTAAAGACATCATATCAAGTAGTGCTTGAGTCGGATGCTCATGAGTTCCATCACCGGCATTTATAATCACCGCATCAACAAATTGTGCCAAAAGTTTTACTGCACCAGGAACCGAATGTCTCATAACTACAACATCCATCTTCATTGCAAATAAATTCTGAATTGTATCCTTGAGACTCTCTCCTTTACTCAGGCTACTTGTGGAAGCAGAAAAATTCACGGTATCAGCAGAAAGCCTTTTTTCTGCCAGCTCAAAAGAAATACGTGTTCTTGTAGAAGGTTCAAAAAAAAGATTTACAATAGTTTTGCCTTGAAGTGTTGGTACTTTTTTTACAGGTCTTTCCAGAACTTCCCTGAATGAAAAAGCTGTATCCAGTATTGCAGTAATATCATCCTTCGGAACTCCTTGCAAACCAAATAAATGTTTAATACTCAGGTTCATTTATCCTCCTCCACTAGATAAATTCCATCTTCTTCATCAATTTCTTTCATTTTTACTCTCACCTCTTCCCCATCTGATGTTGGAATATTTCTGCCAATATAGTCTGCCTTTATCGGTAATTCACGATGTCCACGGTCAACTAAAACTGCTAATTGAATACACGACGGACGTCCGAAATCCATCAATGCATCAAGTGCAGCTCTAATAGTTCTTCCGGTGTAAATTACATCATCCACTAAAATCAAAATTTTATCATCAACTTCGAATGGAATATCAGTAATTTCTATTGTTGGGAGTTTAACTTTCATTCTGAAATCATCCCTGTACATTACCACATCCAATACACCAACAGGCAACTTCACTTTTTCTATTTCTTCAATTTTTCTGGCAATACGGTTGGCGAGATATTCTCCACGTGTACGGATCCCAATAATCCCGACATTCTCTGTCCCCTTACACTTTTCCAGAATTTCATGAGCAAGCCGGGTGATTGTTCTATTTAAAGATTTTTCGTCAGCAATATGCGTTTTTACCTTAAAAGTCATGTTTTTCTCCTTATAAAAAAATATCCACCCTCTTTTTGGTGGATTTGATCTTTTTCTTATGCCCTTTCCAACTCACGGGTTTGGTTTAAAAGGCTCCTCTTTTTAGTTGGCGGAATTTATAGGATACTTCAGGGAAAACCAATACTTTTTCTGTAAGATTTAAAATAATATTTTGTATTCAAACGTACCACAATCACTCTTGATTGTGTCTTATTGAACCTTTTTATAACACTCGTTCCGTGGCTCTGCTGCGGAATGGACATTTCGATTGCAGAGTACAACCCTACAACCAGTGATATGAGGCTATAGGCTAAAGATTTCCGAAGCGGAGCTTCGGGGTACAAATAGAACTTATAACTGAGGGATTACGTAAGACTTAAAATAATATTTTGTATTCAAACGTACCACAATCACTCTTGATTGTGTCTTATTGAACCTTTTAATTAACGTAATAAAATCACTCTTGATTGCGAATTAATCCTAACAAAATAACCTAACTACAACCTAAATTGAGCGATTCTGAACATGACAACGTCGATTCTTTCAATGACTTACTCCTACCTATTTGGTTTACCGCATTTATTTCATACTCGGTCAGTATAAAGTCTTGTTTGT
>DAOUYY010000172.1 GCA_030665885.1 Fidelibacterota bacterium | reverse complement strand
CCTATTTTCTTCTTAAGATGTCTCAAAAGTAGTTTTGCGGCAATCCCTGCAGTGTTTTTGTCTGCCTCCCAGGGAAGTTTCCCGCAATCACCTTCAACTTTTTTAATAGTAACACCAGAAGTATCTGTGATTGTCAGAATTACCTCATCACCCGGTTTCTCAAGGGCAAAGCCAAAAATATCAAAACCGCAAGAAACGTTTGCAACAGTCGCTGGAGCAAAGGCTTTCACCGAATTTTTCATTCTTGAATGAATCCTTTCTTCATCAACAATTCCGCAATCAAAATTGCACCACCGGCAGCTCCCCGGAGTGTGTTGTGGGAGATAGCAATAAATTTCCAGTCCATAACTGTATCCTCACGTAATCTGCCTACAGCTATGCCCATCCCATTTCCGAGCATTCGATCCAATGCAGTTTGCGGTCTGTCTTCCTGCTCGAAATATTCCAAAAAAGGTTCAGGCGCTGAGGGCAACTCCAAACCTGAGATGGGATTTTCAAAATTCGCAATAGCTTCAATAAATTGTTCGCGGGATGGTTTTATCTCGAAGGAAATATTGACTGCCGCAAGATGTCCATCAGAAACAGGAACTCGTACGCAATTAGAGGATACTTTTGGCTTTGTAGCAATTTCTAACTCTCCATCAATAATTCTACCCCAAATTTTCATCGGTTCATCTTCCGATTTCCTCTCTTCCCCTTTTATGAAAGGAATAATATTGTCACTGATTTCCGGAAATGTTTCGAACGTTTTTCCAGCCCCGGAAATTGCCTGATACGTCGATACAATAACCCTCTCCGGGATGAAGCTCTTTAACGCTTCGATTACCGGTACATATGATTGTATTGAGCAGTTAGGTTTTACTACAATGAATCCCTTCTCCCAACTCCGATTCTTTTTCTGAATCGTAATCAGATCAACATGTTGTGGATTGATTTCCGGCATGATCATCGGGACATCTTCAGTCCATCTATGGGCTGAGTTGCATGAGATGACCGGGATGCCAGTTTCCGCATAACTGTTTTCGATCTCACGTACTTTTGCTTTATCCAGGCTAATAGCTGAGAATGTGAAAGCTGTCTGTTCAGCAATTTCTTTCTGCTCAGCTTCAACATCAAAAACCTTTAGATTACCGATTCCTCTGGGAATAGCCGATTCCACTACCCAGCGATCCTTGACTGCTTCAGAATAGAGTTTCCCCGCAGAACGGGGAGATGCTGCAACGCAAACAACTTGAAACCAGGGATGATTTTCCAATAGCTGAATAAACCTTTGACCAACAGTTCCAGTAGCTCCTAGAATACCAATTGGAATTTTCATGCTTCTGCCCTTCTAACTTAAAAAATTTGATATCTTAACAATATCTGCAAGAACTCCTGATGCCGTTACCTCCGCACCTGCACCAGCTCCCTTTATTACTAATGGAGTTTCTTTATATCTTTCTGTTGTAAAGGCAATGATATTATCGCTCCATTCAAGAAAATAAAAAGGATGATTTACATTAACCTCCTCCAATGAGATTCTTGCTTTATTATCTTCATAACGAGCAATATATCTCAAAACTTTACCTTTCTCTTCAGCCATTTTTCTTTTCTCCTCAAAACGAGTATCATATTTCTCCAACTCCTTTAAGAAATCTTCAACTGTTTCCACTTCAAAGCAAGCATTCGGCAAAAATCTCTCTATAATTATATCATCTAACTCCATCCTGACTCTCATTTCCCTGACAAGAATAAGTAATTTTTTTGCCATATCCATTCCACTCAAATCTGTTCGGGGATCAGGTTCGGTATATCCTTTTTCCATTGCATCTTTGACAACCTTGCTCAATGATTTGTTTTTATTGACCGAAGTAAAAATATAGGCTAAAGTCCCCGAGAGAATTGCTTCAATTTTAGTGATTATATCACCGCTGATTAAAAGTCCTTGCAGCGTACTGATAACCGGGAGACCCGCTCCGACATTAGTCTCATACAAAAAATGTGTGTTGTGTTTTTTCGATAATTCCCTTAGTTCCTGATGTTTCTCAAAAGCAGCAATATTTGCAATTTTATTAGGTGTTACTATTGAAATATTTGATTTCAAGATTTCCGGATAAAATTCCGTGATTTCCTCACTTGCTGTACAGTCCACAAAAATACTATGAGGGAGATTCATTCTCTTCATTTTCTCAATAAAATTCGAAATATCCATTTTCTCTTGATACTTTCCTAGAGTATTTTCCCAATCAGACAAATCAATTCCACTTTCATTCAAAACCATATTGTTGATATTTGCCAATGCCATTACCCTGAAATCAATATGCTGATTCTTTAAGAAAAAATCATAATCTTTTTTAATTCTATTTAATAATGTAGAACCAATGAGTCCAGTACCAACTATAAATAAGTTAACACTTTTTGATTCCGAAAGAAAAAACGCCTCATGAATAGCGTTAAGAGACTTAATCTCATCATTTTTTGAAACAACTACAGAAACATTGAGTTCAGAAGATCCCTGAGCAATTGCCACAACATTAATTCCGTTTTCTCCGAGAGCACTAAATAATCTTCCGGATATTCCAGAAGTTTTTTGCATGTTTTCACCAATTATTGCGATTATAGAAAGTCCTCTTTCAATTATCACATTATCAATTAAATGGGCATCTATTTCCAGAGTAAACTCAGATTCAATCAGCTTTTTAGCATCATTTACAATAGTTGGATCTATAGCAATGCAAATTGAATGTTCGGAAGAGGCTTGTGAAATCAAAATCACATTTATACGTCCTTTTGCAAGAGCACTGAATAAACGTGAAGCAATACCTGGAACTCCAATCATACCGCTGCCCTGGATTCTTAAAAGAGCAATATCCTTAATAGAAGATATCCCTTTGATAAGATGGTCACTTGGTCTTGAGCTTTTTGTTAAAATTGTCCCTTTAAAATCAGTATTAAAAGTATTTAAAATCCTGATCGTAATATTCTTTTCTAATGCCGGCTGAATAGCAGGAGGATGCAAAACATTTGCTCCAAAGTGAGATAGTTCCATCGCCTCTTCATAAGTCAAGGAATCTAAAGAGAGAGCATCTTGCACCTTCTCGGGATCAGAGGTCATTACTCCATCCACATCTGTCCATATCTGAATCTCGTCCGCTCCAAGGGCAGCGCCGAATATAGACGCTGTAAGATCAGAACCTCCTCGACCAAGAGTTGTTGTTGCTCCCTGCTCTGTAGATGCAATGAAACCCGTAATAATTTTCATACCCTTTTGTTTTTTGTAGTAATCACTAATATTCTTTAAGGTAACCTCAAAATCTACCTTGGCTGAGCCAAAATTATCATCTGTTACGACCAATTCTCGAGCGTCAAGGAATTGGGCTTGTAATCCAGATTGTACAGCATATTCTGTGACAATGTGTGCCGATAACCTCTCTCCAAAACTCATTATTAAATCAAGAGACCTTTTCGACAATTCTTTGATTAAATAAATTCCATGAACTACATCTTCCAATTCTTCCCAAAGATTACTGATTATCTTTTTAATTTTCTGACTTCCCCTGGTTGTAAATAATTGATCAATGATTTCATAATGCCTTTGCTCAAGACTCTTGAGACAACTTCCATAATTAGAGTCCCTATTTTCTGCCAGAGAACTGATATCAATTAGGCTATCAGTCACCCCTCCAAAAGCGGATACTACTATAGATAATTCATTACAACTTTGATACTGCTGCTTGATTAAATTAATCACATGCTTAACGTTTTCTGCTTTGTTTAGAGAGGTTCCACCAAATTTCAAAATCTTCATAAAATATTCCTGTTCCGTTATTTATTTCTTAATCCAAAAAACCAGAGTGACAATTTACTCAAGTTTCGCATGTCTTCGAAGCCCTTATTATTGTGAATTTGAATAGTCCCCAGTTTCAACTGGGGGGTATAATAAAATAGTTAATTGCTACAGGATTTTTCACATTCCGTCCCGCATATAGGCTATCCCAACAAGTCGGGACTGATTTTTCGGGATAATCAGGCAACTGCCCGATTGAACGTGAAAAACTTATATTGAACTCTTATTTATTTCAATCCCCCAACTAATGTTGGGGGCTATTCAAATAACATTAAATATTATTTCTATACTGCGAAACTTGAGTGAATAATTAATCCTTTCCCAGAGGGACTCCCATGTGAAGGTGGCATTAGAATAAGGCAAATTTGTTGAAAAAAGTCTTGGTATTTTAGAAAAACCATTTAAATCTCAAAATATAATATTTTTTAGGAATTTAGTGAAATAAAGGACGTATTAAGGTTTCCCGGGTCGAATTGGAGGTCAGGTTCTAAGCCCAGGATTCGGGAAAGAAAAGCCCAGTATTCGGTTTCCCAATCAGGCCTGAGATCTGGGAAGGAATTTAGTATAAGTGGGAAGAATGTAAAAGAAATAAGGAAATGATAAATGATAAGAGGGGAAATAAGCCTTAGTGGCTCGCCGATTATAGAAACCAGAGTCATAAGTAGTAGAACCGGGATAACCTTAAAAGGAATTCTGGTATACCGGATTTACAGGTAATCTTTGTTTACCAATAACAACGGCGGTATCATTGGGTCTTGAATTGACTGATCTTGGAAAACTGGAGCTGGCAGATGGCACTATTTTAGAGGATGAACCCGTTTTCACCGGGAAGATGGAATCCTCATGACGGGCAGGGTTCTGGATGGGTCCTGTTTTTATCAAGGGGTTAGGAGTGATTAAGATACTAGTGTGATTCATGTTACATTATCTTTATATTTATATAGTTATTTTTATGTGTGTAGATATGA
The DNA here is from genome assembly GCA_030665885.1 of Fidelibacterota bacterium. GTDB lineage: Bacteria > Fidelibacterota > UBA2242 > UBA2242 > UBA2242 > BS750m-G69. The sequence goes on along the minus strand of DAOUYY010000172.1, from coordinate 783 downwards.
GGAATGGTGGAAAAAGTAAATAGTAAGCAGGCTCATAATTCCTGCCTGCGCCGAGGCTCCCGCCTTCCGAAGCCGTGCGGCAGACAGGTCGGCAGGCTGGTTGGACGGATATTCGTTCTCGGGGTTCTAGGCGGCGTGATCATAGCTCTGACGACGGCACTACCTCAGATAGCCCTCGCTCAGGGTGCTGTAGTAAATGCAGGACATACAACATCAATAACTGGTTCAAGCGTAACACCCACGCACAGTGAAAGTGATATAATTTATCTATTTGCGGCGACAGATGGCAGGCGTGCCGATGGACATGCCAACCCTGTTCTTCAAGGAACTGCTTTAGCGTGTGATAACGATTACGCAAGCGGATGGACTATCATTAAAAATGCATCAAATGATTTCGAAATGTTGTACTCAGGTGGTGATGGAAAAGTGGATCATGGAATTGGATATGCAACATCATCAGATGGTATAAGCTGGACAAAAGATGCAAATAATCCAGTTTATCACAAAAATGATGGCATTGCCTGGCGTGATAATCGTACATATACTCCGTCAGTTATCAAAGATGGTTCTACCTATAAAACGTGGTTTACGGGAAAGAGTACAACTGGTAGTAATTATTCCATTGGTTATGCCACAGGAGCTCTACCAAATGAAGTCTGGGTTGACGATGATTGGATTAATCAAGCAGATGTTAACAGTTTTAACCCAAGCCTAACCTGGCAATATAACGCTTTCAACTCTCTTCAAGATGGAATAGATTCAGTCACTTCCGGAACAGAATCG
>DAOUYY010000237.1 GCA_030665885.1 Fidelibacterota bacterium | reverse complement strand
ACCTGGTGTGCAGAAGTTGCAGATCCCCATAGAAAATTAGAAGGAAACTTGAACCTGTCTATTGAGATATTTTCAACACTCCATTTAACTTTTGTACTTCTATAATTACACCAAAAAGTGATGATAATTAAAAGAAGGATTACAATAATTAAAAGGTTAACCAAGCTTATTTTTCTTTGTGTTTAACAATTATATAGAGAATATTTTGATTGTAAATTTATTGTATTTCCATATTTTACATTAGCAAAAATAATCGCTTTTCTCATCTAAACTATCCAAAGTTAAAATATTAAAGTTTGTAACAAAGGGCAAGTAAAACTGGTTATGTCAATTCATAATTTTATAACTTTAAAAACATAGATTTTTTTCTAATCTCCTATTTATTCGGCTCATTATTTTTCAATCTCTTACTGAATCACATATCCGGCGAAATTATAACTCTAGGAGCTTCAGAACCATCTATTTTAATTAACTCTTCCATAGGATTCTCTCTCAGTCGTAAAAATTTAAAGCCCAGGAAATAAGGCTTCATAGAAAGTAATTGTTTTTCTTTCCTAAACAACCGCAAAGATTTAGTTCTACTCAATTTGGCGTTATATTCTTCTATCCTTTTATTCCTTTTCTCAATCTTTTTATTATATTCCTGTCGTTGCTTATTACATTTATCTGCATCACGATACAAGTCCATAATCGGCTGCTCTTTAACTTCTGGGTATGTGGAATGAATAAAATTAATTGTTCCATCATTACTAATACTAATCAAACCTACATGCCCAACCCACTTCCCACTTGTATCTCCACGAACAATATTTACAAAATCTCCAGTTTTCAACTTATTTACTACTTCAGGAAGCAATTCATACGGAATGTAAGACCACTCTAATGTATCAACAGGAATATCCTGTCCAACTCCCCACTTTTTGAAAAACTTCGCTTTATCCATTATCATAGTGTCTTTTACCGCTTTTACTTCAGTAAGTTTCTCGGTAATATCCTTCACCAACCACGAATTGTTTCTATCCCAGTCATAAACCGTATAATGATTGCGAGTAAGTAATCCAATTTCTCCATTTTTATATCGAATTCTCTGCAACAGCGCCATGAAACTACGCCAATCATGAGATAATGCCATGGCATAAACATGTTCGCAAAAAACCACACAATCGCTCTTTTTAATCGAATACAAAGGCTGATAATCATAAATCTCAAATGGAAATTCACCAAGTAAATATATTTTATAAGGTTGTCCTAAAAATTTACGTGCAATGTGCTGAATACGCTTATGAAGATTTGGCTCAACTTCACAAAAGTAGGATAAATATTTATCTATTTCTTCCTCATTAAATTTATAAAGCTGAACTGTCTTCATTCTTTTCAAATCTTTTAATTCTATTCCCTTATACCTTGCTATTTCTAAATCATATTCTGTTAATTCAATTCCTCTTATTCCTGATCTTATAATTGAACAACTCTCAAGAACTAAAAAACATAAAAATATTAAAAAGGGTACTTTATTACAGATATTCTTATCAGACATCATTTTTTACTCCATAAAAAACTCAATTCATATCTTTTACCAAAAGGTAAAAACCTTTGAAATATAGCGCTTTTTTCAAGAATATTTGAAACTTTAACATTGTCATAAAGTATTACAACCAATAGGTTATTAAAACAGGACAACTTTTTTAAGAAAACCAAAGTCTTAACAACTGAAATCTTTTTGAAACGCAATCTGGAGAAAAATGAAGGCTCTAAAGATATTAGTTCTCATTTTCATCATATTCACAGTTACACTTGGAAAATCAAAAGAGCTTGCTTATTTATCTGCAATTGATGAAAAAGTCATTACAGCAGTTAGAAAGAATGCTGGTTCCATACATATCGATGGTAATATTTCCGAAGAAATCTGGAAATCAGCTCCGGAAGGCAGTGACTTTATTCAACGCAATCCAGATGAAGGTAAACCTGCTACTGAACCGACTAAATTTCGAGTGCTTTACGACAACCGTAATCTGTATGTATGCGTTCATGCTATTGATTCAGAACCCGAAAAAATAAAAGGCATCCTAACTCGAAAAGACCAATATTCACCATCAGACTGGATAAAAATATCTATTGATAGCTACAATGATAATAGAACAGCTTTCGAATTTGGAATAAATCCTCTTGGAGTAAAGTGTGACCTTCTGCGCTTTGATGACGAAAATGAGGATGACAGCTGGGACCCTATATGGTATGGCGCAGCTCATATTGATTCAACCGGCTGGATGGCGGAATTTAAAATTCCACTTAAAGAACTGCGCTTTTCCGAAGATAATAATCAGGTGTGGGGATTCCAGGTTTACCGCCATATTTCCAGGAAAAATGAAGACCTTTACTGGACATACTGGCCAAAAGAAGAATCAGGATGGGTTTCTCACTACGGGAAAATCCAGGGTATATCATTTGTCCCAAGACAAAAAAGAATTTACATTACACCATATACAAATGGCTTATCCACTATTTCAAAAGATCTAGTTAATGATGTACATCCAGAAAAATATGACTTATCATCCAAATTGGGTGCAGATATCAAATACGGAATCACTAACAATTTAACACTTGATCTTACACTCAACCCCGATTTTGGACAGGTAGAAGCCGATCCGGGAGATTTAAACCTCACCGCTTTTGAAACATACTTTCCCGAAAAACGCCCGTTCTTCATTGAAGGTAGAAATATTTTTAACTTTAATCTCGGTATTGGCGACGGTGATTTATCCCAAAATTCTCTATTTTATTCCAGACGGATCGGTCGCACTCCCCAAAGAAATTTAAGTTGGGAAGTTGAGGACGACACGACATGGATTAATCAGCCAGCAATGACAACAATTTTAGGTGCCGGAAAAATTACCGGCAAAACGGAAAACGGCTGGTCTATTGGAATTCTTAACGCTTTAACAGCAGAAGAACATGGAAAATTCCTCTATAAATCAAAGAGCAGTAATAATGAACTTATTGAGCCTTTAACTAACTATTCTGTTGCTCGACTCCAGAAAGATTTCCGAAACGGGCAGACAACTCTCGGTGGTATCTTTACATCTACTTTAAGAGATATTAAAGATGAAAATCTTGAATTTCTACGAGATCGTGCTATAACCGGAGGAGTTGATTTCAGTCATCTATTCTGGAATAGACGTTATATGATTGATGCCGCATTTGCATTTTCCAATGTACACGGCAGTAAGGAGGCGATTAGTCTGACTCAGGAAAGTTCAATGCGGTATTTTCAGCGACCTGATGCAAAGCATGTTTCTTTAGATACAAACCGAACCTTACTTACCGGATTTTCAAACAAATTAGCATTTGGCAAAATTGCCGGCGGTAATTGGCGTTGGGTAACAGGCTTCATGGGTTCAAGCCCTGAATTTGAGATTAACG
>DAOUYY010000170.1 GCA_030665885.1 Fidelibacterota bacterium | reverse complement strand
AAATTTTGTGTGTTTATATCATCTAAGATAACTCAAGTTTCGCAGTCTAGAAATAATATTTAATGTTATTTGAATAGCCTCCAACTTTTCAGCCGATAGGCAGATGCCTTTGGCAAGTTGGGGGATTGAAATAAATAAGTTCAATATAAATTTTTCACGTTTAATCAGGCAGTTGCCTGATTATCCCGAAAAATCGGTTTCCCGCACATAGGATATGTGCGGGACTGGACGTGAAAAATCTTGTAGCGGTTAACTATTTCATTAAACCCCCAGTTGAAACTGGGAGCTATTCAAATTCATAATAATAAAAACTATAAAAATATGCGAAACTTGAGTAAGATAATATAACAAATTTAATGAGTGATAACATTATCCTAGTTTTGCAAGACAATAAGTCAGTTGCGGGTAAAAAGTAGAAATGTACCGCGCCTCGAAGAGGTCCCGATGGGAAAGCTCTGCTTCGCAAATATACTTACGAAGCAGAGCCTCGTGGTATGATCGAAGACATCTCTACGAGACAAGTAAAACCCATAACTAGGTGGATTACTGTGCGAGTTTAAAACATCTTTCGTTTTTCATCTGAATGACTTATTTTCCACCCAATAAAAAATAAGGAATGTTTAATGAGTGATAAGAAAAAAGGTCTTTTAAAATCGTTCCCTGGTCAGTTTTGGTTAGTGGTCATATTTGAGTTTTTCGAACGAGGTTCATATTATGGCATGATGAGTTTTATTTCTGTTTATTTCGTCAGCGTACTCGATTTTCCTAAAGAGAGTGTGGGCGTAATTAAAGGGGTTATTCAACCTCTTTTATATTTTCTTCCGATCGTTTCAGGAGCGCTCGCCGACCGCTTTGGCTATCGTCGTTTACTTATGATTGCTTTTGCACTCATGGGTAGCGGATATTTTTTAACCAGCCAGACATCAACTTACGGAGCTGTTTTTGTCTCGCTTGTTATCATGGGATTAGGCGCTGGAACATTCAAACCGCTTATTTCCGGTACCATAGCTAAAGTCACCGACGAAAGTAACAGTACGATTGGGTTCGGTATATTTTATTGGTCTATTAATCTCGGAGCGTTTCTATTTCCTCTTTTCCTGGTTCCGTTCTTAAAGGGACTTAACCCCAGATATGTCATATTATCCTCTGCAATATGTACGGCTATGCTAATCATACCGACATTGTTTTTCTACAAAGAGCCAGTAAAAGCTGATAAATCCGAGAAAAAGCAGACCAATTTGCTACAAACTCTGGCTAATGCATTTGAGATCATTTATTCACCTATCGTTCTTTTGTATTATCAGATGAAAAAATCTATCTTGCGTAAAAATATATTGATACTTCTACTCGCAGGTTTATTTATTTACTCGCTATTTCAATATTTGGAGAAGCCAATTGTGTCCGAACGTTTTTCCAAAATTGGAATTGTTTCAAACAATTCTGTAATGCATTTTGATATCAATCGAAATATGATAGGCAGAGAGGATTTTTCCTTATCAACTACAAACGACACCGACAATGTTTTACAGCTTACCTTATACAAACCGGAATACTTAAATAGATATAGCGATAGTCTTATCACACAGCTGCATCAATATCAGGGGTTCGAAGATATCACCATACGGGAACTTAAAAATTGGATCGAGCAATCTGATTCAAAAATCCAGGTTGAGTTCAAAATATCTAAAGACATTACTCCTCCTTTTCAGATTTCTGAAATATCCGGATTTCACTATATTGTTACAATCCATCAGGCGACCGACTTTGAAAATATAAGCGAAGAATTACTAAAAGACCTCTATAGTCATTCGCTTTTACGCTCTTTAACAATCAAAGACTGCGATGAGCTATATGAAGCGACAAATAATCGCAAATTTTTTCTCTTATTCATCGCATCCATAATTCTGATTGGTTTAATAATTATATTTTTCTCTAACAGGGCAACAACATCCGCAACACAAAAAAATACAAAAAGCCGAGCGCCTGCCGTAATTATTATCGGATTTGGGATATTTATATGGTTTTTACCCGGCTTAGCCCTTCTGGGAAGAATTATCGCAACGGTGATCTATTTAACCATATCCTCTCTCTTTATAATTGACAAAACCGATCACAGGAAGTTTTCTGATCATGCAAAATTTCTGTTAATGATTTTTCTTTATTCTGGTTTCTGGGTTATGTATTTTCAAATGTTTGATTCCGTTCTGTGGTACGTCCAGGCTTATGTGGATGCCAGTTCATTAAACTCTTCTGTTAATGATTTTCTAAGGATATTTGGTATTAATAAAGACTGGTTTTTTGATGTAGAACATGTGACAGTAATTAATGCGGGCACCATTATTTTTCTACAACTTTTGATTTCTCGTATCGTAAAAAACACAAAAGCTCTTCCAACAATGATTATAGGTATTGCTATGGGAACCATAGGAATGGCTATTCTGGCTGTTAATACGAGCATTTGGGTCTTTATCGCAGGAATCACTATTTTTTCTATCGGGGAAATGACTGCTCATCCGAAATTTATTAGTTATATAGGACTGACAGCACCGAAAGACAAAAAGGCAATGTATATGGGATATCTTTTTCTCTATGGAGTATTCGGCAGCTCTATTGGCGGAATTGTTGGCGCAAAACTTTATGTTCATTTTGTTGATATCCTGAATCAGCCTCGCACTCTCTGGCTGATTTTTTCAGTCATCGGAATTGCAACAATTATCGGATTATTTCTTTATAATAAATTTATTATCAAGGAAGAACCTGAAAGTAATACATAGGTTTTAATATAGATTTATTTTCAAATTGACAATTGTATTGGTTTTTGGTAGTGAATCTTTTGAAATAAGGCTAAAATGTTGAAGATATAATTGAGAGTATCAAAGAGAACTGTTAAAAAAATATTGAGAGTTGTTAAAAGGGCCCCCGACTTCTATCCAAAATATTCTTCAGATAAAGGTTATGTACTCCTTTGTTTGCCCTTTGATAAAGTACCGTTTAAGATATCTCAGCGTGTATTTTTCCCTTTAATAGACGAGTATAACGGGACAGTAAAGGCGGTAATTCATCAGGCATTTTTCCCGATTATCAAAAATATTGATCCCGATCATTTTATAACTGTTTTGAATTCTGATATTGTTAATTCCCTATTGCCATCTAAGAGGTTGGTAAAAGAGATTTTTCAGTATAATTATATTGCAGCAGCTGATTTAAATATTGATTTTAATTTAATAACAGCATATTTCGTTCGTAATAGCAATGCACAATTACGAGTTGGTTTTAAATCAGATCATTCTGATCTCTGTTTCAATACACAAATTGGCAAGAAAGAAGACGATTCTATCGAACTGGGTTATCTTCAGATTAAGAGTCTGTTAATATCCATACTTAAGCGGACTACTAAGGGACATATTTAACGAAATTTCATTTGTATTTTACTTAGTAATTTTGTTCAGAATTGTTTATAAATGGGATTCTACAGAGTCGTGTTTTATAAATGAGAGAGATATTTTTAATGACTGTAAAATGTTTAAAAAAAACTAAAATTTCTCTTGACCAACAGGACTTATCAGTTTATATTTACCGCCGCAATTAGTGAGGAGTGACAATGGAAGATTTAGCTTGCCCAGAATGTGGTCAGCCATTATCGGAAGAACAATTAAAAAAATCTTTAGTTTGTCCACACTGCAAGAAGAATTTACGAAATCCCAAATATTTAAATTTCCTCGAGTTACTTGTTTTCTATGATATAGTAGATGATATTGATTTTTTTGACATGAGCCTGTATGGAGACGAAATGTTAAAAGAAGAGCGAGAAGATTACGATGAACCTGATGTAGACCCGTCTAAATTTGAAAAACGTAAGGATGTCTGGGACGAATTTGAAGACGAATTAGACCGAGAGAAAAACCTCCAAGGTGAAACCGAAGAAAGCGATGCATGGAATATTTTTGAAGATGACATTATAATAAATGATGATTGGGATGACGAGTTAAATCAAGAAAACCATGAAAAAGGGTCTTCCGGTAAGCCAAAAAACAAATCTAAAAAGAGAAAAAAATAACTAAGTTTATATCTATAAATTCTTAACAAGGAGATATTGTGGATAAAAAGGGACGAGTCACTCAAATAAAGATTGAGCTGCCGGAATCAAAAGCAGAGGGAAACTATAGTAATTTTACAGTAATATCCCATTCGGGTGCAGAATTTGTAATTGATTTCGCCAGAATTATGCCCGGAACTCCAAAAGCTGTAGTTCAAAGCAGAATTATCATGACACCAATACATGCTAAAACGCTACTTCATACACTTAAAGAAAATATTGCTAAGTTCGAGTCCAAGTTCGGTGAAATCAAAATGCCTGAGAAAGAAAAGAGATTACCTTTCGGCTTTCAACCAGCTTCACCCGATGATTTACCTAATTAAAGTCTGTCTATAAATTCACAAACCACTTGCCATAGGCATCCCTTGCGGGAGAAGTGGTTTTGTGAGGAGTGTGGGAATTTTATCACCACGCTAAAGCGTGGCGCTATTCTTAATTTCCTGATAAATATAGAAATAAGAATAACACCAGACTTTCCCAGGGGTATCTCTTTGAGGTAGTCTGGTGTACAGGAATCTCCCAGATAACTTAAACCGATTTATCGGTTTAATCAAAGAATTCCCTTAGGCTTGCCTTGGGGTTACCTTATAAAAGGAAGAGTTTGAGAAACCTTGGTGTCTCATTTAAGAATAATACCGATAAGATACCCCGATGCTTGCGTCGGGGAGTTTCATTTTTGAAAAAAGATAATAACTTCAAAATCGTCATCTTCTTTGATTGGATTCCGGAACTTGTTTTCAATCTATAAATATCTCTTGTTTCGGGGTTGCCCGCCTGCCTATCGGCAATCATGTCGGGCAGGTACTCTGAAACGTAACAATATCATTGGTTGCAGAGCAAAGCCCTGCAACCAGAGGACTCTCCTTACTATTTTACAATTAAACATTTTTTAACAGATGTAAACTCCCTAGACCCGATTCCATCGGGATCTTTAACCTGAATTCTGTAGAAGTAAACACCAGAACTGAGGTTGGAAGCATCCCATTGTATAGAATAAAACCCCGGTTTCATTGATTTATTAATGAGAATATCAACGACTTGACCGGTAATGTTGTAAACTGTAATAGTAACATTTGATTTTTCGGGTATTGAATATTCGATCGTTGTATTCATATTGAACGGATTAGGATAGTTTTGATTCAGAGAGAATTTTAATGGTATTTTAGTAGCATCTTCATCCACCCCGATTACGATGTCGGTCCAACCAACACTCTTTGCCTTAACAAAAGCAGCATTTGTGTTATCCTGTATCTCAGTCAAATCGTCACCCGCGACAATAGCAAATTTTACCCACGAAGTGTCTCCAGGAGCAATATTTCCAAGATTGCTTCCTACCCAGCTCCTTAAATCTTTATGAGTAGTAATTGCATCTTCATCCAGGGTAGATATCCAATTGAAGGATGCAGCCCGAATGTCATTCTCGTTTCCAAGGCTACTCCTTTGTTCAGTTACTTTCATTCCTGACAAACCATTCAAAGCTGCTATCCCAAAATGACAGGG
>DAOUYY010000241.1 GCA_030665885.1 Fidelibacterota bacterium | reverse complement strand
CCATGAATGCCAATACCACCCTGATTTTAAATACGGATAGTGAGTATCTGAAGTTTTTAAAGGAAATTAAAGAATAATAGAAAAAGTATTACCTCCTGTCGGCAATTCTTGCATAGGCAAAATAGCTCTTTAAATGGATTCCTCAACTACGTATATACTATTAACAGATAACGATTTCTAGTACTTACTTTCAGCACATTTAAAAAATGCGAAAACTTGATTTATTTACAATTGTTATTTTAGCCAATACACATATTCGGACATATTCAAGAGTTTTAGGATAGTCAATTGAATCTCCTTCAGAGAATCGGCAAATTCTTGAATACCTTGAGTTCCTTCCATTAATAAATATGTTGAAGTTTCACAAAATCTGTCGAATATTTTTGCAGTGGTGGGGTGATATGAAAGCCGGTGTTCAGGATAAATAGGTAATTTATCTATCTTATTCTTTTTCATATTGTTTCTAACTTCCCTTTCTATTACAGCCTGAAGAATCAGCGAGACAAAAAAGCAAAACATAATTGCTTCTACACGTTCAATGTTCTTAAATAATAAAGGTGCGGCATTGTGAATACTTTTCAATTGTGAAAATCTTTTCTCAAGCCTGGGCTGATATTTATAAGCAGATAACGCTGATTTAGGAGCAATATTTTTATCGGTACATAAAAGGGGAAAAATGCCATCCACATTTTTCTCCCGAGCTAATGCCTTTTTATCTTGATTCCAACTCAGTGAATAGAGCGGAGTACGTCCACAGGCAATGTTATAAATTAAAAGCATTAATGAATCAGCCGCATCTATTTTTTCATTACCATGAGAGGGAATATGATGAGCCAATATGTCTTTTATTCCCAATCGCTGAGCAATATGTTGCAGAATGGGGATTTCACCTACATATTGGCGGATGATCTTTTTTGAGTTTGTGCTTGACATCTGTACTAAATATATGTATATTAGGTGCAGGTGTCAAGAGAAAAATTAATATATCAAATAAAAGAAACACTCAAGGAAATGGATCAGATTGTGAATGAAATGACTAATATCTCACTCATGGTTGGTGGTTCTTTTGGTATTAGTTATAGAAAATGCGGCAAAACAAATTGCTGGTGTAATAAAGTAGAGGAAAAAGGACATCCCTTACTACGAATTACCTATAATGAAAATAGAAAATCACGAACAAAGGCAATCCCAAAGCAAGATAAAGAATGGATCAAAGAAATGACTGATAACTATCGGAACTTTAGACAAAATTTTCAGAAAATGCGACAGTGTGAAAATAGACTAAATGAGCTCTTAAATCAATTTGAAAAAGAAGTTAAGACTAATACTTCGAATCTTAGAGCTTATTTATGATTGCTATAACCTATTGATATTTTAAATCTTACAAAATATAAAAATCAGAAAAACTCGATTTTATTTTGTGCGGAAAGTAAGTTATGATGTAAATATCGGCAACATAAACTATAGCTTCGGTATGAATGATTTTAATTACAAACAGTACAGGTCTAACTTAGTTATACGTTGGGAATACTTACCCGGGTCTGTACTCTTCCTCGTATGGTCACAGGGATTTAACGATTGGACATCTGATGGAAGATCTCGACCTGGAAAAGATATTAACTCACTCTTTACTTCAAACGCAGAAAATGTATTTATGATTAAAGTGAGTTATCTACTGAATATTTAACCCTATAAATTAATACTGTATGCCACCCCTAACCTGGACAAGCCCCCATGAAATTTGCTCCGCCCTAGAGAAATATGCTTCGCATTTCATAGGGTGAACATTTCACAGGGCAGGCGGGGCAGGCAGGCGTTAAAATTTTCTTTACAAAATAACAAGAAAATGACTAATAAGAGACTAAATGACTATTTCCGGCTCTATTTCGAGATGAATGCCAAACTTACTAAAAACGGTATCCTGAATGTCATGTGCAAGATCAAGAACTTCAGTGGTTGTTCCACCGCAGTTGATAATAGCAAGTGCGTGATTTGATGATATGCCAACACCACCTCTGCGGTATCCACGTTGAAAACCGCACTGCTCTACCAGCCAGCCTGCTGGAACTTTCACTCCATCATGCAAATAATAAGAAGGTATTGTAGTATTTCCACCTGAAATTCCAAATCGCTCGACAAGACGTTTGAAATCCTCTTTAGATAGAGTGGGATTGAGAAAGAATGAACCTATTGACCGAGAGTTGGGATCAGAAGGGTCAACTAACATAGATTTTCTCTTTCGCAGTTTTAGTACGGCATCTCTTACTGTGTTTAGAGTAGGAGTACCATTTTCAGATTGGTATAGATTAGAAGTTCGTTTAATATAGTCGGCAAGTTCCGGATACTGAAATTCCGGCTTCCCATTTTTTCTGAGCTGGTATATAACTTTGAGTATAATATATCTGTTTTTATCGTTTGACTTAAAACGGCTCTGACGGTAGTTAAAATCACATTCCTCAGCTTTGAATTCTACAGGTTCTAAGGTTTTTCTGTCCAGAGCGTTCAGCGATACAATTGTGTTACTAACTTCCTGACCATAAGCGCCGATATTCTGGATGGGCGTTGCTCCTACAGATCCTGGAATTCCGGATAAACATTCGATTCCTGCAAGTTTTTTTTCAACGCAGTATTTCACAAACTTATCCCAAACCTCTCCCGCACCGGCTGTAATAAGGACCCTGTCTTTTCCCTCGTGTAGTGCAATTCCACAAAGTTCAATTCTAAGAACCAGACCGTTAAATCCCTCATCGGCAAAAATTGTATTGCTGCCGCCTCCAAGAATTTGAACAGGAAGATTCGCTTCTTTAGCAAAGATCAGGCATTCCCTGACTTGCTCAATAGTTTTACACGAGACGAAATATTTTGCCCTACCGCCTAAACCAATTGTAGTGTATTGTGAAAGTGGAACGTCCTTTTTAAATCTAATATTATGATGGTACTTCATAATTTGTTTTTTAGGATAAGTTTTTGGTATTTCACTAACTGATTTTTTCTTTTAGTATTTTGACAACATTATTTTTGTGGATTCTTATTTGTTTCAGTGAATCCCTGTCACGTAATGTTACGGTTTCATCTTCAAGAGTCTGGGAGTCAACAGTGATCCCAAAGGGCGTTCCAGCTTCGTCCTGGCGTCTGTAGCGTCTGCCAATCGAACCGCCCTGGTCGTAAAATGCCGCCATATGCTTTTTCAGGTCATTGAAGATTTTTCTTGCGATTTCGGGCATATTGTCTCTATTGACAAGTGGTAGAACAACGACTTTAATTGGAGCGGCCTTGGGATGTAAGCGAAGTACCACACGGTCGTGCTCCTTGTCTTCCCAAT
>DAOUYY010000074.1 GCA_030665885.1 Fidelibacterota bacterium | reverse complement strand
TCTCCGATATAAACCATTTGTCAGCAAGCACATAATCTGCTGTAAAACCATGTTTAACCGCACGTTTAATCATATCTATCGCATTGTCTATTTTACTCAGTGACAATTCCATCGTGCGGGTAAAGCCCGGTGTACCTCTATCTCGTTTCTTTGAATATCGTTTTTTCAGTTTCGAAAGTTTCATACCGTAAGGACGTTTTTTATTCTTCCCCTTCTCAGAATGAAAAGAAAAATCTAAAGGAATAAAACTCTTTCCATCCCAAAATCCTAACAGCAGTTGTTTAAAACCAAGAACGTATCGATTTGTTACGTGATCATAAACTCTTCCCAAAAATTCTATCTTTTCGCCAACCTTACTTAATAGTGAATCATCGACAATTAAACATTTTACCTTAGGATTCTCTTCCGTCGTATTTGAATTGCTTGGAACAATTTTATTAAATCTCTTTGCAAAGGAATATAAATTCTGCCGCCAGTCTATTTTTGAATTATTTTTTAATCTGTAAAATGTATCTTTCTGTATTGTATTCAGTGCCTTTAGACCAGATTTATATAAGGCTCTAACACTTGATACGGAAAAGAACGGTAATAAAACCAAAACCAAAAACACTTCAACCGCCGGAAATCCTCTCTGTTTATACCCATTTAGTCTCTGTGCAGTTTTACAAACTTTAAACTTGTTGAAAATATCTACAATTATTTCAGAAACTTCACCATCTTTCTCAAAAAAGTCTTGCAATTCATTTATTCTTTTCAGACCTTCCAAGTGTATCATAATTACCCCTATCTTGATTGTTTTTGTAAACCACTTAAATTTAATAAGATAGGGGTAATTTTAAAAGGTTTTTCTCAAATATTATTATTGTTTTTACAACAACTTACAATGTGCGAAACTTGAGTAATTTAATTTTAATACTGGAGAAAAATTGGTTCAAAATAATAATTTTAGTACTTCCGCTACAACATCACGAGAAAAACCTTTTTGGAGTAGAAATCTATAAATCTTCTGTTTCTTATTTGTATCCTTTGTGAGCAATCTTAATTTTCTCTTTCCTAACTTAGCAGCTAAATCAAGTTGCTCATCTCTATTTATTAATTCTTCGACAACCAAATCAATTATCTCAACAGCAATTCCCTTAGTTCTAAGCGAAGAACGGATTTTAAATACTCCTGATTTATTCAAATTAAGTTGATCCTTTGTAAATGCTTTGGCAAAAGTATAGTCATCAAGATAATTTCTTTCATTACAGTATTGAATTACACGGTTAATAACATTTTCATGTATTTTTTTTCGTTTTAAATATGTTTGAATTTCTTTAGTACTTCTAATTCTGAGCCCAATATAGTTCAATGCTAAATTCTTTGCTTTTTCGAATTGCTCGTGGTTTTGAATTACTTGTATTTGTTTATCAGTAAGAGTTTGCCCTTTTTTGATAGGAAAAAGGTCATACGTTTCTGGGCTTATACTAAATGAATACTCACCATCAAGAAAGATTGACCGTCGACTAATTCTCTTTACTTGAAATTCTATTTTTGTAATAACTCTACCTGTAGAGTTCTCAGGCATTAGGTTAGTTTCAAACATTTCGAATTGTGTAAAATTGATAACGGTAAGCAATTTGTAAAACAAAGAATATTATCAACAATTTGAATAGTTACTGTTAACATGACGACCGGCAATCATCAGGATTTTGCCGGCTCGGTCACTTTTTTCTCTAAACCTAAATACACCTTAACCTGCTTCTCTATTTTTTCAAGAATTTCTTTGTTTTGTTCTAAAAAAGTCTTTGCGTTTTCTCTTCCCTGCCCAATTCTTTCATCACCATAAGAAAACCAGGAACCACTTTTTTGAATTATATCAGCTTCCACAGCAGTATCGAGAATATCCCCCACATAAGAAATACCATAACCGTACATGATATCAAATTCTGTAGATTTAAACGGTGGTGCTAATTTATTTTTAACGACTTTTACCTTAGTACGATTCCCAATATTAGTATTTCCCTCTTTTATTGAGGCAATACGGCGGATTTCGAGGCGGATTGAAGTATAAAACTTTAGGGCTCTTCCACCAGTTGTCGTTTCCGGATTTCCGAACATAACCCCGATCTTTTCTCGTATCTGATTAATAAAAACTACTGACGTATTTGATTTATGAACAGCACCTGTAAGTTTTCTTAAAGCTTGAGACATTAATCGAGCCTGAAGTCCCATATGAGAATCACCCATTTCACCTTCAAGTTCTGCACGAGGAACAAGCGCTGCTACGGAATCAATAACAATTACATCTATAGCATTACTACGTACAAGAGTTTCTGTAATCTCTAATGCTTGTTCTCCACTATCGGGTTGAGATACAAGTAAATCTTTTATTAATACGCCTAACTTCCCAGCGTAGCCAGGGTCCATTGCATGTTCCGCATCAATAAATGCTGCATAACCACCCATTTTTTGTGCTTCAGCGATAATATGAAGAGCAAGTGTTGTCTTCCCGGAAGCTTCCGGTCCATATATCTCCGATATCCTGCCTCTTGGAATTCCTCCTACTCCAACGGAAGCATCAAGTGATAAACAACCAGTTGGAATAACATCAATTTTAACTTGCGCCGAATCACCTAACCTCATAATAGAACCTTTACCAAATTGCCTATCAATTTGAGTAATGGCTAAATCAATTGCGTTCCTTTTGTTATTTTTGTCTGCCATTTTATTTCTCCTTGTTGTTTTTTATAATTGGAATATCTGTAAGGGATTATAAACTGCCCCCTTAGGTGTAAGATTACTTTCGTAGAAAATTAGATTTTTAACAATATTAGAAGTTGGTTGAAAAGAGTATGATAGAAATTTTTCTAATCCATCTACCTGTTTTCTAGTGTTCTTAATCCTACCTAAAGTAATATGTGAAGTGAATCCTCTTTTATCCTTATTTATTCGGAGAATCTCTAATGTATTATTTATTTTTTGACTTAATATTTTCAGCTTGTCTGAGCCCTGAGTAATTCCTAACCAGAGAACTCTCGGATGAGAAACTCCAGGAAAAACTCCAGTACCTTCACATTTGAACTCGAACATTTTGACTTCCTTTAAAGCCAAAGAAATTCTTTCAATAATTTGCGGAATTAAATTCTCATCTGTTTGTCCCAGAAACTTAAGAGTAATATGCGCATTCTCAGGACGAACTAATCGAACATTGTTTTTAAGTTTCGGTATATCTTTTGAAATATTTCTCAAGAGCCTTCGAGTCTCTTCTGAAATCGAAACGGCAAAAAATGTTCTTTTCAAATTACACCTGAATTCTTTTATCTACTAAACGCTCTAAAAATGTAGCAAATTTTACAGAAAAACAAATTTTATTTGAAGATTTAGGATAAACCGGTTTTTTCTAAGTCCTCACTATAAAACCCGTCTTATAAGAAATCTTTATGATTCTCCGAAATCCTAAATCATTTAATGACAATGTAACACTAACCTAAGCTGATTCAAAGCATATTGAGAAAAAAGAAGTTTATTAGTTTCTCTATTTCCAGTAAATACTTTATGGTAAGTCTCAGAAAATCCATCCAAAGATAACCCTATATAAATAGTACCTACAGGCTTTAATTTTGAACCGCCAAGTGGTCCTGCTATTCCTGTAGAACTAAGACCTATATCGCAACCTGAGATTTTTCGAACACCTTCAGCCATCTCCAATGCGGTTTCTTTGCTAACTGCACCATACTTTTTAAGTGCGTTTTCTTTTATTCCAAGAATAGCTGACTTAGATTCATTACAATACGTAACAATACCTATTTTAAAATATTGAGAGCTGCCTGAGACATTTGTTAATCGATTTGCTATTATCCCTCCTGTACAGGATTCTGCAACTGCGATTGTTTTATGATTTTCTGAAAGAATCCTTCCAATAACCTGTTCAAGAGTTTCACTACCATAAGCATAAACCGCATTTCTGAGTAAAACTTTAACTTCATTTGCAGCATTTTGCAACAATTTAGAACCGTCAACTGAATCAGTGGTTAATGATACATCTACCTCTGGGAGACGAGGCAAAATTGATATTTTAATTTTACTCTGCTTCTTTATCCAATTCTCTAATTTTGAGTATAATTCTGATTCTGGGACTAATGCTGTATGAATTATTTTAGTTTTGATTTTTTTATTTGAGATTTTTTTAAGCTCTTGTGAAACTACATTACCAAACATTTGTTTCATTTCAGCAGGAACACCTGGCATTACATAAAAAATTGTTTCATCTTTTTCAAATCGCATTCCCTGTGCAGTACCTAATGTATTAGGAAGTATGACAGCATTATCAGGAATATAAGCCAGGACTTTATTTATATCGGGCATTTTTTGACTTCTTTTTTCAAATACTGCTCGAATTTTTCTAATAATATCTTCATGAAATAATAATTGAGAGTTAAAATATTTCGCAACAGCATTTTTCGTTACATCATCATGTGTTGCTCCAAGTCCACCAGTTATAAAAACAATATTTGATGATTTCTTACAGGATTCGAGTGATTCAATGATATCTTTCTCATTATCACCAACAGTCAATATCTTTTTTAGTGAAATGCCAAAATCTCGAAGCTGATTCGCTAAGTATAAAGAATTAGAGTTTACAACACTTCCTGAAAGTAATTCATCTCCAATTGATATAATACATGCATTCATTAAAATACCAATGTAAATATATTAATAAGTGTCCCTGCATATATTCCAGCCATAATATCGTCTAACATAATTCCCAACCCACCGTGAATTGATTCTAATTTTTTGATGGGAGGAACTTTTAAAATATCGAAAAACCTAAATGCAAGGAAAGCAAATATTATTCGACCGATATTTTCTGGAAATGTTATTGTAGGTAATAGGGCTAATGTAAGCCACATACCTGCAACTTCATCAATGACAATAAAGGATGGATCTCTTTCTCCACTTCTTTTCTCAACTATACCCGATACAAAAGTACCGATAAGTAAAACAGCAAAGATTAAGCTGAGACGAAACAATAGAGAATTCCAAGGGATAATAAACCATAATACAACAGCCACCAAACTGCACCAGGTACCTGGTGCATAAGGCAGATAACCCGTATAAAAAAAAGTGGCAAATAAGCAGGCTACTGATTTATCACCCCTCATAATTTAAGGTACTGCTTTATAATAGACTTATTGATAATGATATATTCAACACCAGTCCCTACTGTAAAAATAGTTGTTAAAAGCATAAGAACGTAAATAACATAATAATCTTTAACCACTTTAATGTATGGAGCAATACCAAGGAAAATTTTCCACTCTTGTGTTATAATGTAAACTAAAATAAAACAAACAACTCCTATTTGAACACCGGTTTTAATTTTTGCAGAATTCCTTGTTTCCATTGTCGTATTTTTAGCAGATATGGCAATTCTCAGACCTGTTATCATAAAATCTCTCAAAATAACAAGTATAACCATCCATAATGGAATTAAGTTCAAAACTACAAAAGAAATAAAAGCGGTGGACATTAATATTTTATCAGCAAGGGGGTCTAAAAACTTGCCCAAATTGGATATAGCAGAATATTTTCTAGCAACATATCCATCATAAGCATCCGTAATGGAAGCTATTATGAAAATTAGAAGCGCAAATATTTTAAAATATGCATGCGGTATGAATAAAAAATAGATAAATAGAGGAGTTAACAGAATACGAAAAGTAGTAACGAAATTTGCTATGGTAAAAATTTTGGTCACAGAATATTAGTCCTACCCTCTAAAGCACGTGTTAAAGTAATTTCATCTGCAAACTCCAAATCAATCCCAATGGGAAGCCCCTGTGCAATTCGTGTAACCTTTATCTCTTTTCCCTTTACTAATTTTGAAAGATAGATGGAAGTTATTTCTCCATCTCTTGTTGGATTTATTGCCAGGATAACCTCCTTAATATCACTTAAACGGTGAAGCAGATCTTGAATATTGAGATCATCTGGTCCTATTCCATTCAATGGAGAAAGAACTCCTCCCAGCACATGATATAAACCACGATAGTATCCTGTTTTTTCAATAGCAAGAACATCCATTGGTTCCTGAACGACGCAAATTGTACTATGATCTCTTTTAGGGTCTGTGCAGATTTTACATGGATCAACTTCAGAAATATTGTGACAGTGAGAACAAGTATGAATCCGGTCTTTAATTTCAATAATTGCTTTTGCTAAAGCTACTGCCTCTTCACGAGAAGATTTTAATAGATAAAAAGATAATCTCTGGGCTGATTTCTTCCCTATACCGGGAAACCTGGATAGTTGTTCAATCAGATTTTGCAAAGAATCAGGTAATGAGCTCATAGACCTGGTATTTTAAAACCTCCGGGTAGATTAGGTATTATTCCTCCAGTTACAGCAGAAATCTTCTCCTGGTAAAGATCAGACGCTTTTTTAAGAGCTTGATTTGTAGCAGCTGCTACCATGTCTTCCACCATTTCAACATCGTCTGAAAGTATTTGCGGATCGATTTTCACTGTAATTATTTCTTGCTTTCCATTTGCGGTTACCTTTACCATCCCACCACCAGCGGATCCCTCAACCATCATACCTTCTAATTCAGTCTGAATTTTTTCAACCTGTTGCTGCATCTTACTGAATTGTTTCATTATACTACCAAGATTACCTTTAGGTAACATATATAACTCCCTATTTGATAATTATTTCGCCGTCAAAAGCATTTATTATAGTTTTTGTAATTGAATCCAATTCTTTTGTATCAGGCATAGCTAATGAGTTCTCGTTTGAAACTATGCACTTTATTTTAAAATATTTATTAAATACACTCTCTACAGCATTTTCAACTATATCAGCTCTTCCATTAATATTTCTTCTATGAAAATCAGTATCTTCATGAAATGCTATTTCTATAACATTACCCTTTAATGTATAAGGTAATCCATTTTTTAAGAAATTAGCTACTGAAGGGGAAGTTTCTCCAACCTCCTGTATAACTTTATTCCATTTTTTCCTTACCTCTCCAATTGTAATATCTTTAGAAATAACAGAAACAGATTGTTCTTTTACAATTTTCGGTTGTATAATTTCACCATCATCTGTTTTTTGGTTTTCTTTATGAAAAAGTTCTAAAGTCTTTGATTGTTGTTGTACGTTTTCATAAAGTGAAAGATTAGTGGTATTAAGTTTATCAAGAATCTGCTGAACAGTTACCGTTTTATCCATAGTTCCCATTCGCATCAGATTAAATTCCAGGAATGTTCTATGATTAAGTGCGGATTTCAAATTTACCTGAGCATCAGAAACCATCTTTATTAACCGTAGTAAGTCTCCCGATTGCCATTTTTTCGATTCACTCTTATATCTTTCCTTTATATTATCGGGAAGATCAAGCATCTCGACAGACCCTGTCTCCTTTGCTATTAGCAAATTACGAAAATGTTCTGAAAAACCGCTTAAAAATTCTCCAATATCTATTCCACCATCAAAGATTTTTTGAGAACTTTCCAATAGGGCACTTTTGTCATGGTTAAGAATTAATTCGCCGATATGGATAAAATACTCATAGTCTATAAGACCAAGTATTTTTTGCGCATCTTCTAATTTTATCGTATCTCCAGAGAAAGAGATTATTTGGTCAAGCAAACTTTCGGCATCTCTCATACTGCCTTCAGCCTTTTTGGCAATCAGCATCAATATATCATCAGAAACAATGAAAGATTCCTTTACATCTATATTTTTCAATTGCCCGACTATTTCTAATACGGGAATTCTATGAAAATCATATCTCTGACATCTGGAAATTATAGTAGCTGGAATTTTCTGAGGTTCTGTAGTTGCAAATATAAAAACAACTTGCTCCGGAGGTTCCTCTAATGTCTTCAAAAGGGCATTAAAAGCCTCTTTTGTTAACATGTGAACTTCATCAATAATAAAAATTCGATATTTAGAGCTTGCAGGAGGATATTTTACATTTTCCCTTAAGTCTCTAATCTGGTCAATGCCGCGATTCGATGCCCCATCGATTTCTAAGACATCAATACTTCGCCCTGCAGTTATCTCAATGCAATTTGTGCAAATATTACACGGATTATCATCTTTAGGGTTCTGGCAATTTAGTGTCTTTGATAGAATCCTGGCTGTAGAAGTTT
Organism: Fidelibacterota bacterium; assembly: GCA_030665885.1. Taxonomy (GTDB): domain Bacteria; phylum Fidelibacterota; class UBA2242; order UBA2242; family UBA2242; genus BS750m-G69. The sequence goes on along the minus strand of DAOUYY010000074.1, from coordinate 2,399 downwards.
TTCCTATTCCGCGAGAGCCTGTAAAAAGATACGCGTGAGAAATGCGTTCTGTTTTAATAGCGTTTTGCAAGGTAGAACAGATATGCGATTGCCCTATAATTTCATCAAAGCGCTGAGGGCGATATTTCCTTGATATTACCTGATATGTCATAATTTAATCCAAGAATTTAGGCTATGCACCAGACATTGAACCTGCCAAAAGTTCATCCTCATAGACTGTTAGCTGGCTTTCAGAACTTCTACGGCACATAGATTAAGATGACTACCGCTGCTTCCTTCCGGACCTGACGGGGTTCGCCAACTTTCTATTGCGTAAAAGAGAAAGTGTCATTGCTACATATCTACTCAAAATCGCATGACAAAACCCTCTGTCTGGCTTTCCATCCTGCTATAGCGGATTGCAGGTTACAGGATACCGCTAGCTCCCCATGTAGCATAGCCTAAGAATAATTCCCTTATCATTTAAGGAATCTCTTTAAGAGAAAAAACTGTGGAGCTGATGGGGTTCGAACCCACGACCTTAGCATTGCGAACGCTACGCTCTCCCAACTGAGCTACAGCCCCATTTCAAATATCTTAAGTAACTAAAAATTAATAAAAAATATTAATCTTTCATAAAGAATTATTAGGGGATTATTTCTTCTCTTTCTTTTTAAAGATTCCTTTTTTCTTTGAAACTTTAGACTTATCATCAGAACTCTCAGTATCGGATTTTTTCTCTTTTTCCATTTCCCTTATTTCCAATCTTTTTTCTACTATGCTCAAATTCTTAAAATCTTCTGGTAAAGTTCCCTCTTCACCGGCAATAACTTCAGTTTTCCTTTCTTTTATTTTTCGTTTCTCTTCAATCTGATGAAGTTTATCTAACATTTCAGACACTTCTACATGAAAACATTTAACAGTTTCCTTGAGCCTTTTAATCAGTTAGTCCGTTAAGCGCTTCCCATAACTTTCACCAATATTTTCCAGAATGTCACCCAATTTCTCTTTAATATAACTAGACCGTTCAATTGCTTTACTAAAATCTATTTTTACAGGTTCAGGAATTTTTTCTTTAATTGCTTGTTCAGTCTTTGGGATATTTCTACTTCTTACTCTTCGATTATTTGCCATACTTTCACTTTCAGTTTCTTGAAATTATAAACTAAACATTTAATAGAGTCAAGCCTTTTTACTTGTTTATTGAAATTTTATCACAATAGATGGAATAAACATATCATTGATATATGGCGCTATTTTATACCCAATAACTATTCCTCTGGATACACTCATAAATCTATAAAACCAAATATCTTCATTAGATAAATCAGCAATAATGTTTATAACTTCAGCACCCAGTAATCCGATTATAGCAGAACCAACTATACTACCCTAATAAACCGTTTTATATTCTTTCCAATACTTCATTTTTATAACGCTGTTTATTGGAATAGATATTAATCGCTGATTTTTCCAAAGTTGAATGTTATTCTTCTCAGCTTTATAAAACAAACCTTATATGTCCGGATCATCTTTTATCTTTATAAAGCAGATAGAATTCTCCGGTACTTCATATAAAAATCTATCCGCAAATAGAGGTTGATATTTTTTCTGTATGTCCTTTCTTTCTATATTATCAAGGAGTAATTGTGATCCGATTTCCCGAGCAAGCAAATAAACCTCGTAGGGTTTGTAATTTCTAATCTCAGTTTCAACTCCGTTTACAGAGCGGTATTGTATTCTTGCTTCTATTTTATCATGGTCCACTTTAAAAAATTGAGCATCAACAACATTTGGAACATCCGGAAAAAGGCCAAAGTGTATTTTTTCTTCAAGATCAATTAATGAACCCACATATTTGTGAACTACAAGAATCTCCTCTCCGTAAATTTTTATAAAATTAACGAATAAACAAAAAAATATCATAAGGAAAGGGTAACAATTCTTTATTACTGAAAAGCCCCGATTAACACGGGGCTTTAGAATTCTATTTTGATTTTTTTCAATGAGTCCACTTAAAAAAGGTTTATCCGAAAGGATCCCTCTGGGAAAAGTGAAATATCTTGACATCATTTTGAAAATAGAGGAAACTGTTAAAACAGTTATAAGATCTCTTAAATTCTTATCAACCCACGACTTAAGTCGTGGGCTGATGATAAACATTCCAATGCGAATAACCGTTTCAACGGTTTCTTTTTCTAATAGCTCACCTTTTTTAAGTGGACTCATCAATTGATCTCATTCAACTACTAACTTAAAAATTAAAGCCAGTTTCTATTGTAGTTAAAGTTATGGATTCTTTTTTTGGATCAATTTTGCCATCTCCATTGAGATCACGATAAGTCGTCTGAAAAACGTAGGAAAGGACAGCACCTCCGCCAAGTTCAAACCCTATACGATAACCGAGTATTGTATTTTCA
>DAOUYY010000067.1 GCA_030665885.1 Fidelibacterota bacterium | reverse complement strand
ACATCCATTTCTCCCATTCCCATATATGTAGCATTAAAGCCTATTACTCCATATACATTAAGAGGAATTACAAACCCTATATATGAAAAATCAATATCTGCGATCCACTGAGTGTAGTTCGCTACTAATTCCATTTGTTCCAACTGTGAAATGCCAGAGGGATTCCAATACATTGCAGATGCGTCATTTGCAATTCCCACAAAAGCGTCTCCAAGACCATTAGCTCGCGAGCCAACACCTATAGCAAGAAACTTCGCTGCGGTAGTTCCGGTTTTGTTAATCTTCTGACCACCTATTGCAGAAACAATTAATAAAAGGATAGTAAAAATAATATATTTCGTTTTAGTATACATATCACCACCTATTTAATTATAGCAAATTTGCCTATGTGCTCACCAATTCCCGGGGCTTCCACATGATATACATACACTCCATATGAAGCAGACAAATTATCCTTCGTAAGCAAATCCCATTCTTCAGATCCATCGGTGAAAATTGCATTATGTTCAATTACTTTTATCAATTCCCCGGAAACTGTAAAGATACGGATTGTACATTTAAGAGGAAGATGATTGAAGTGTATTGATCGAGGGCCTCTTCCGCTGGCGTAAGGATTTCGCGGCTCCCAGGTAGCAGCGCAAAAATATGGATTAGGAACAACTTTGATTCTTTTTAAATCCTTTTTTGCCTGTGCCGTATCTATATATGATGCAAATGTAGTGAATTCGAACACATCGGATGATAAGAATGGTTTATTGATAATTATAAAAGCAGTATCACCTGCCTGAGGTTGATAAATGCGATAGGTTTCTGTTGATTTTGGATAATCTAATGAAAATCTCCAGGTAGGGGATAGATCTCCACTTTCTGTTGTGTCATCTAAAAATACAAGCCAATCCACTTCAACTGGATCTGCATTCAACAAACTATCCGGAGAACCACTTGGAGCATAATCACCAAATGCAAACGGTATTTTTATCCAATCTTGTGAATCAATTCCCGTCACTGCCACACGCTTCTTCACTGTAAAATTCACAGGTGTTGATGGAAAATAAACGCTGCTAGGAAACCCACGATATTCAGTTGATGTATCCATATCAGCTTCCCCAACTTCAATTCTATAATCAGCTGGATAAGGCATACCTCTTGTAAGTCGCAGAGAAAAGACTGTAGCCACAAATCCCCATATACTATCTCTACTCCAAAAAGAATCTTGCTTATTAAAATCAATCAGAGATTTATTGTTTATAATAAATTGAAACCCATTAATTAATGGTTGCTCATCGGTTGATTTTAAATCTCTACTTCTCGTTATGAGAGTTTCCGGTAAAATCGAGTTTGTAATATCTTCGAGAGTAAAACATTTTGTTATAAGAGTATCATAGCCTGGCGTAAAAAGTCCACCCTTCTTTGGCTTTAAAGTATCTTCAAAAGTAATCTGATACCTATGTTTATCCAGTACCTCAAATGGATCAACAATTCTATATCCAATAGTAGAAGTTGTTATTCCCTCAACAAGTTCAATATCAATGATATCTGCCACAACATATCCCGCAGCAGGTGCTTCTGGTGTAACGACAACAACATTTGGACCTTTTCGGACCTCACCTGTGAGATGATCAATTGTTAATCGTTTACTGCACTCCGTAGGGGGAATGTTATTTGTTAGATCCCCTCCAAAATCGTAAGAAACGACGGCATAGTAATAAGTTTGACCGTTTTGAACAGTTGAATCCACAAATGAATGTTCAATACCTGTGTCATCACCTAAATCGTAATGAACTCCATTTATATCAATAGGATGATATCCCTTTATACCATCTACTAAATCCCATTGTGCCAGTGGTTTATAGAAGGTTAAATGCCCCTGTGCATCTGTAATTTTATAGACATCCTCAAACTGAGTATCTGTAGCACGGTAAATTTTATATCCCTCAAAATCATATCCCTCTGATCCAATTTCATACATATAGTCATCGAAGGAACTTTCCGACACATCATCCCAATAAAGTGTAACTTTATTATCTCCTGCAACTGCTGTTACATTAGGGGGAATGGGTTGTTTGGCAAATTGATAATCTTCGTCGTATGTTTTTTGAGCAATTTCTTTATTTCGGATTGCATCTTCCTCATCTTCTCCAAGACATACTGCCATTGATATTCTTTCCGTTTGTCCTGATTTTAAGGGGAAAAAACCCGATGAGACAAAAAGGTCAAAATCTCCAGTTACACCGCCGGGAGGTGGCTGCCAAAATTTACCCGGGCTCATATAAAAAAGCCATAAACCGGAATCAGAAGAAAGGTTTATAGAACCAGCACGATCGTATGCAACGGCAGTCAATCCCATCTGATCTGATTCGGATACATCTGTCTTATCAATATTAGGCTCACCCGGGAAATCGGTACCGGCACCGGATGTGGGAATTCCGTCCCTTTCTCCTCTATCGATTGTTAAATCAGCTCCATCCATCCCTACATCGTCGAAAAATGGATTCCAATCTTTATCATTATCAATAAAATCCTCTCGAGATTCGTCTATCATCTCATCTATACCTTCATCAATATCTTCATCAATCGCTCCATCTCCGTCATTATCAATTCCATCTGCATATTTTAATCCCGAATCGTAATCAGTTAAACCATATAGAATAATATCAGAGCCGGGAATTCTATATCGTTTTAAATTATCAGTTTCAGCGGTATCAATCATTTCTTGAGTAATAACGGGACTGTTATCTTCTCCGTCACCATTATTATCTATATTATCTTTATAAGCACGTCCTAAATCTTCTGATTCAACTCCTATCAGGTGAATCAAACCTAATTGAACTGGATCATCTTCATGGTGAGGAGGCCATCTCTTCCATGGATCAACACTTGCTGCATCAATCATTTCCTGTGTAACTGTATGGCTATTTTCTTCTCCATCGCTGTTATTGTCAATTCTATCTGCATATCCAACACCTGTTTGAGTACCAAAAGGCACATGGGTACTATCTTCGTCAATAAGCCCATTGTTATTGTCATCAATCCCGTTATGTAATTCACCAACTATCATATCTAAAGTAACAAAAGGGCTATTTTCTTCTCCATCGCCATCATTATCAATTCTGTCAATACAATTTCCAGGGGTTTCGAGATAAGCAGTCGCCACTACACCAACCGGATCTGTCCCAAACGCGGGATTTCCTATCCCGTCAGCATCTTTACACCAGGCAATATCATAAATAAGATCAAAATCAGGGGAATCATCTCCGGAATCTCCATCACCCCCAACAAGGTCAGCAAGCCAGAGACAGAATGACACTTTCTCGAGGTCTTTAGACCCGTCATTTTGAATTTCATGAAGAATAAACACAACATCTTCAACAAGTACTTGAGACCACTCCATAACACGCATACCAGCCAAGAGTCCTAAACCCCCTCTTGTAAGGTCTGTCTCATCCGGGTAATAGTTATATTTATTATACAAGTCATCAGATATCTTAAAAAAGATTTCCTGATCAGCATTGAATTGGTTTTTCCCAAAGTAACCATTCCATGATCCAGCCCATCCGGGGTCATTTTCATCATCTGATTTGTCAGGCCAAAATGAGGGCCAGGAATCCGGTTCATCACTTTTTGCTATTAGTTTAGAGTCTATATTTAAATATCCAGGCACAGGTTCAAAATTCCAACTCTCTCCCGCAGTGCTCGTTCTACCATTAGCAACATCCACAATTTCAATCTTTTTCCCTGAAGTATCTTCTACCTCAGCGCCAACCCATATTTGTGTCATAGCAATGTAATGCTTACCCGAATTTTTTGGCCATTCGTACGGAATATAGCTCGGGCTCGAAGCATCAGGCCGTCCAGTCAAACCATAATTAAAAATAGAGGTCCTTACCTTGTTCCCATCGATGTCGGTCTGTCTTCTAAAATTTGGGTCTCCTCGCTCCTTACTGGGTATATGCTCTGCAAAAAGCATTGTTGATATAAACAAGATAAAAACGATCTTAATAAATTTCATTTTTTAAACTCCATTACAATGAGATATTAAATCCAAATTGTATTTTTCTTGGTTCGGAATACCACTCTGGATGCGTATAATGTTCGCGAATTGTATTAATTCTGTATATAGAATCATACCAGGAAATTTCTTCCGGAGTATCAGGTTCATCTAAATTCTTATTTGCCCTTCCAGTGTTTCCCCACACGATAAGTTCATTCCGAACATCTAACAAATTATAAATATCTACAAATAAAGTTATTTTTGATTTACCAACACTTATATTTCTGAAAATCTTTAGGTCAAAATTACAGGTCATCGGTTTTCTTCTACTATTTGTTTCCAGCTCAGTCGAAATACTTCGCCCCATCCGTGAAGCAACGGTTATCTCCGGAGTATATGGATAACTTGAGCCATATCGCCCAATGAGAGTAGCCCCTCCCTTTTGAGTTCCTAGATACACCGAACCATTAATAGTATGGGCCTGATCCCATTCCAACGGTACAATATATCTTCTTGGTTCTCGATTATCTTCTATAGCACCAAATTCGTCATCCGGATTAGAATTAGACCCTTCTACTATTTGAAAAGTATAATAGAGATTAAACCAATAATACCGACTATAGCTTTTGGTTAGTGATAGAGTTATCCCTCTCACATTCGAATAATCTTTATTCACATAAGTATAGTAAGATGCCCCACCACCAAGATCTATTGGAATACCAGAAGAAACCCAATCCCTGACATCTCGATAAAATCCCGTCACATCAATTGTTAAATTCCGCACAATCTCCTGTCTTAGCCCTAATTCATACATCACAGTTTTTTGTGGTTTCATATTAGGATTTCTGAAAACTCCGAAATGACCACTTGTTTCAGGGATTTTATATCCAGGATCTGTATACAAATATTCGAACTGAGGAATCTGGAAAAAGTGACCAAATGAGAAATGAATTACACCCTTATCTGTAATAGGATAAGCAATTCCAAGACGGGGACTTATTTGAGATTTTGGCTTTGTGTCTTTCCACCAAAATTCTTCCCGTTCTTCTAAAGAAAGAGAGTCCAAAATTGGATCTCGGGGATTATCAATATAAGGTTCGTTAGAATTTGCAGGAACCTGAGCATCAGCATCAAAATAATCCCAACGCATACCTAAATTAATAATCACATTCTGGAATTCAATTTTATCCTGTATGTATACTGAAATTTCTTTTGGTTCATGTAAATAATATTCCCTTTCAAACTCTCCAAAATTTTTTCCCAAAGTGTCTTTTTTGGGTATATAGGGAGTGAAAACAGTATCTTTTATGTTTGGATTATCTATAATCGAATAGTCATCTAATTCCAATTTATGAACTTTCCCCTCTATTCCAAATTTTAGAAGGTGTATATCCGTTATTTGAGATGTAATGTCAAATTTAGCAATATTGGTATCTGTTCTTCTTTGGAATCTGTTTGTATTAATTGAATGATCTGTAAACCAAAAATCAGGATTAACCCTTCTATCGTGCTCCCAAAAATATGGATCAATATATCGTGGATCATTTTCATCTTCAAACAATTTATGCCAATAGCGTTTATAATATCTGGAGAAATTTAAATCATAAAATGTCCTCTCAGAAAGGCTATGAGTTATTCCTATACTCAAATTCCTACCAATATTATGCCTCTTAATATTTGCCTCGGGAACATATTGCAAACCGTGATCAAAATCTTCATAGTCTTCTTCACTGGTCATATAACTCAAACGTATCTTTAACTTAGGAAAAGGTCTAAAACTTAATTTAGATTGAGTTGTTAGTTTATTTCGCCAATTCATCGGAACATACTCAACATTATTTAGAGTGTCTCCATACATATCAAAATAACTCTGACCATAAAGCCATCCATCTGTATAATTATAACGGGCAGTAGTATAAAAACTTACAAATTCCGATAATAAAGGTACTGGACCGCTTAAACTCATCTGTAAATTTTTTTCTGCTAAAGGATCAATTTTATCAATTCCTCGATATAATTTATCCCTGCTTGAAAAATAATCTCCACTGTATGCAGAAAAAGAACCGCCGAACCTCTTTGCACCTTCCTTTGTAACAATATTGATAATTCCAGACATTGCATTACCATATTCAGCATTGAAAGTTCCACTGATCACTTGCAGCTCCTGAATTGATGAATTTTCGACAATAACGGATTGTCCACCATCATATACATCAGTAACAGCAATGCCATCAATCCAGTATGCAACTTCGGATGCTCTCCCTCCACGGATATGAATTCCTCCACCTTCATCCAGAGTAACACCACTTTGCAACTCAAGAATATCCCTCATTTCAGTTACGGGCATAACACTTATATCTTCAGATGATATTCTTGACTCTGAAGAGGTTAAATCTTTTTGGACAGCAGGACGTTTTGCCACTACTGTAATAGATTCTCCCTTGATAACCTCAGTTTGAAGAGAAAAATCCAACCTCGTAGTTAAGTCTATTTGAACAAAAACATCCGGTACAAATTGTTTACTGTATCCTATCATTGAAACTTCAAGAATATACCTTCCCGGTGGAACATTAAGAATTAGAAAAGTTCCATTTATATCAGTAGCGGCACCCATTGTTGTTTCTTTTAAGACAATATTTGCCCCCGGTAGAGGCTCACCTGTATTCGCATCAACAACCTTCCCTGTTATTTTTCCTGTTATACCTGCTATAGCGACATGACAAATAACAAAAAGAAACAAAAGAGTTAAATACTTAATCTTAAATCTCATGAGATGCCTCTTTGTGTACTGATAATTAATTTATTAATTACTTCATCATTTTTAAATATATCAATATTATTTCTAAGATGCTTGATAAAATTAAAATACGATTTTTTCTGCTTCCCTGGTAAGAGAATAGAAGCAATTTCATACTTTGACTCATCAAATGTAAGTTGTCTTGAGGAGCGTTTATCCAAGAGCTTTAAAAAAATGTAATCATCCTGGCTTTTTAAAGAACCTATCACTTCATTATATATCTGACTTAGATATTGCTTCAGCTAATTTACCAAATTGACTTTTTTCTACCCAACCAAGGTATCCACCATTTTGAGAACTTCGTTTATTGATTGAGTAATTGCTTGCTAACTCCGAGAAATCGGCGCCTATATTGATTTGACTTGAAATATCCCTTGCTAAAGCCGAATCTTTAACAACAATCTCTGCCACCTCATAAATATCCGGAGACTTAAATTCTTTATTATGTGTATTGTAATATTCAAACAACTGTTTATCATCTACTTGCACAGTATCTTTAATGTTATCAACTAATTTTCTTATTATCTGTGCTCTTTGATGTTCATTAACCATTTGTATAACCTCAGGATTTTCAGGAATACCCTCTTTCTGAATTAGGTTTTCAATTTCTTCTCGAATTGCAAGTCCTTTCAAAGAAGCATAAAAATCATCAAGAGTTTTTACTCTTTCCCATTGTCTTTTTTGAAGATCTGAAAGCTTTAGTAATGTCTTTTGAATATTCCAATCGCCACTTTTTGATTTCAGCACTTTAGTTGATGTATTTTGAAGTCTTAATTCAGGTAATAAATTACCGGAAGATAACTCTTCTTTAATTTCAGGCAACTTTTCATATAATTCCTTCACTAATTGGTCATTAAAATTGATACCAAGGTTAGCTAAAATCTGATCAGTTTTATTTTCAAGAAATGCAGTATGTTTACGTTTTTTTACTTCCAAACGTAGCCAATTCTCATTCTTTTTATATTCATCCTCTAAAATGAATGGCTCAGTCTTTTTATTCAATACTTGAACAATGCTATAACCATCCCTTGTTTTGACCGGTTCAGATATCATACCAATTTCCAGCGAATATGCTGCATTTTCAAAAGCAGGGTCCATTTCACCAAAAGAAAACCAACCAAGGTCCCCTCCATTCGACAAAAGAACAGGATCATTGAAACTTGCTTTTGCCAGTTCTTCAAAGGAATAACCTGAATCTAACTCCTGCTTTAACTTCAATGCTCCTTTTAGACCAGGTGAATAAAGGTGTCTTGTGTGTATTTGAATTTTTGATCTTCTAAATGCCTCTCTCAACTCATTTTCAGTCACGTTTAATTCAGGATAAATGTAATTTTCAAAATAATAGTTAATATAAATTTGGTCTCGATCATTATTCAGAATATTACGTATATCTGGTTTATTTGCGAATCCCGAACTATCAGCATACGAAAGCAAAATAGTTTCATCAATCAGTACTTTCAGAAAATCGTGCCTAAGTTTTAGGTTATCTTTCATACCAGATATTTTTAAGAAATCACCATAACGTTCAATGAAATTTTTAACACTGATATTTTTATCATCAACTTTAGCGACATATTCATTTTTATCAGTGGAAGAACAGGAAAAAACTAATAACACCAATCCAGCTAATATATATGTTATGTCAAATTTCATATTTTCTTATAGACCCTGGCAGATTTTGCAGGAATTTCTTCTAATGCTCCTAAATCTCCAAATATCAATTCCCACTTTTTTGGGACAGGAAACAAGTATTTTTCAGGTTGAACATTTTGAGAACTATCAGATGTATTAAAAACTACCCGAATTCTTTCGCTCTTTATCCAGCGCTCAAATGCAAAAATGTATTTCCCATCATCAACAAACACCGTTTTATAATTACCTCGCCTCAAACTTTCATGTTCTTTTCTCAATCTAACAACCGACTGGTAAAATTTAAATAACTCTTTATCGACTTCAACCGTATCATTTTGTCTTTTTAAGCCAAAGAGGTGATGAGTTTCATTTTCATATTTAAAATCAGACCAGACCATTGGCTTCCTATTATCCGGATCATCTGCCCCCCACATCCCCACTTCATCACCATAATAAATATAGGGTGCTCCAACATAAGTAAATTGGAACACTAATATTGCTTTCTGAACTTTTCGTTCTATTTCAGTTGGCTTGCGAACTTTAAAATCTCTGTCATAGTTTAGATTTGAAGCATGATCAATCCACCTATCCGGATTAATAATCATAGAAGCAAATCTTTCATTATCATGACTTGCCATAATGTTCTGTAGTAAATACTGAGCCTTTTTAGGATATTCTCCTCGAATTTCACCAAGCCTCTTATCCAATTCAGATGGCAGTATTTGTTTTTTCCTATCAACAAAAGCCTTAAGCATAATATCACCAAAGCGATAATTCATTACCGCATCGAAGATATCTCCTTGAAGCCATGGAGAAGCATCAAACATCTTGTTATTAAAGAAATCTTCCCACCATACTTCGCCGGTTAAAAAGGCATCGGGATTTATATCTTTTACCCATTTACGAAAATCTTTCCAAAATTCTTTGCTTACCATTTCCGCAACATCCAATCGCCAGCCATCAACGCCGTCAGAAGGGTCTCCATCACCATTTGGATCTCCCCAACGCTTTACAATATTATGGATATGCTCTCGAAAACTTTCCACTGGTCCATTTTCATCTTCCCATATTTCAGGAAGATCAGTTACACCATACCATCCTTGATATTCAAATTCATCTTTAGGTGTCACAGGATTGTCAAAGGATTTAATAACAAACCAGTCAGCGTACTCGCTCTGCATTCCATTTTCACGTACATCCTGAAAAGCCCAGAAAGGAATCCCGACATGGTTAAAAACGCCGTCAATAATAATTTTCATATTTCTGGAGTGTACTTCCTGAATTAATTTTAAAAATAATTTATCAGCAGATGTCCACTTCCAAGTAGTAGGATTGGCGGGATTCTCCATATTCCAAATTTTGATGTCTCCTGCTGGATCAGGTCCGAAATTGTTATCTATGTGATGGTACATAGTAGCGCCGTATTTATGAGAAGAAGCAGACTCAAAAATTGGGTTCAAATATATTGCATTGATCCCCAATTCTTTTAAATAATCAAGTTTATCCAGAATTCCCTGAATATCTCCACCATATCTTCTTAACTGGGCATTATAATAAAATCCTCGTCCATTTTTCTCTTCCCATGGTTGCAATTTGTACCAATCAACAGTCCATGGTGTAATTGCCCATTCCGATTGCTTATCATAGGGCCAGGTACCATCAAGGGTTTCAATGGTTGGATCATTTGAAGGATCACCATTTCTAAACCTTTCCGGAAATATTTGGTACCAGATCGCATCTTTTGACCAATCTGGGGAATTAAAAACGTTTATTATTTTCTTTTGACACGAAAAAAGTAATAAAAAAAGAGGAAAAACCGTAAAAGTAACTAACTTTAAAAAGTGCGGATTTATTTGTTTTTTAATACTTTCCAATTGTAGTTCAGTTTTGAGTTACTAAATATTTTGAATATATTATTTGTAAACCTACTTGTCAATATATTTTTTTTATTTTATGTATTTATAAGGCCACCTAAAAAAGTTCGTAAAAGTAATAAATTAGATGTCACCATGAGTCCATTGAAGGGTCATCCCTGCCAGAATGTATAAGTCAAGCGGGAAAGGGAAATATTCTCCAAGCACACTTTCCCGAATTTATCGGAATCACAATAAATTGTGATTACTCAGTATGACAGGGATAAAAATTTTATTTTTTTCTCGTCAGAGATCCCGTTGGGATAAGTAAATTCATTTGTTTTAAGTAGAAAAAAATGGAAAAAGTAATAGCTGAGCCCACTTAAGAAAGACAAATTTTTAAAGAAAAAAACCGTTGAAACGGTTATTCGTATTGGAATGTTTGT
>DAOUYY010000103.1 GCA_030665885.1 Fidelibacterota bacterium | reverse complement strand
GGTTTAAAGAGATTAAATAATGAATTTTGATCCGAGAGCAAAACTGATTTGGGCGATAGGTGGAATTGCGGTTATTTTTTCCACTCAATCATTATTGGGACAGGTTTGTATTTTGACTGTAATTATTATCTTGACGAAGTTAGTATTGTCTTCGTTGATCAGAACATTTAAAGCGGTTAAATATCTGCTAATATTCCTCCCGATTACTTTTTTAATACATTTAATCTTTTCAACAAATATTTTCTCGATATTAATTAGGGAAGGAATTTATGGTGTAGATTGGAAAATGATTCTGCTGCCCATGAAATTTACTCTCAGATTAGGAAACCTCCTTCTTTTTATGGCATTTTTAATAAATTGGATTAAATCACTTGAATTTCTCGATTGTATTTATTCAGTTTTGAAGCCGTTTCGCCGCTTACATGTCCCTATTGATGATCTGTTTCAGGTTATATTTATTGCTGTAAGGTTTTTCCCGATAATGCATGAAGAGTATTGGAGATTGGACGAAGGCTGGAAAACTTTTATTAAGGATTCAAAAGAATCGGTAAGGCACAGAATTTTAAATGTTCGAGAAACTCTCATTCCTTTAATGATATTTAGTTTTAGGCGGGCAGAAACACTTGCTGATGCTATGGTGGTTAGAGGTTATGGGAGTTGTGATAAACGTACATATTATTCACACTTAAAGTTTAAAATGGAGGATGCCTTTTTTGCATTAACAGGGGTTGTATTTTCAAGTTTAGCAATTTTTTATGCTAATTAAATATGAAGAGAAGATTTAAAATAGATATTGAATATGATGGAACGAACTATTGCGGCTGGCAGAGACAGACGAATGGATGTTCAATTCAGTTTGCTATTGAGGAGGCTTTAAGACCTTTGAACAGAAATCAGCAAGTTACAGTAATCGGTTCTGGAAGAACAGACAGTGGGGTTCATGCATTAAATCAAGTTACTCACTTTGATCTGGAAACCTCATTGTCAGCTGAATCTATTAAAAATGCTCTTAATGCAAAAACTCCTGAAGATATATTTATTCATGAATGTAAGGAAGTAGATTCATCCTTTCATTCTCGATTTTCTGCTGTAAAACGTACTTATATCTATCAAGTTTTGGAGAAACCCTCTGTTATTTACCGGTATTATTCATGGCTACCGCAATTTGGATTTGATTTTTCTACTCTTAATAAATGTGCTAAAGCGGTTAAAGGGAAGCATGATTTTTCTTCTCTATGTCGTTCAGCAACTGAATCAGAATCAAAGGTCTGTGTAGTTTATGAATCAAAATGGATTAGAAAAGAGAAAATGCTAATTTATAAAATCACCGGTAATAGGTTTCTACATAGTATGGTTAGGATATTAGTTGGTACTATGATGGAAGTTGCCAGAGGAAAATATATAATTACAGATTTTAAAAATCTTCTTGAAAATAAGGTAGGAGAAATGCAAGTTTATACAGCTCCGGCGAAAGGTTTATTTCTATTGGAAGTAGAGTATTGAGAAGTAGGCAGTTGAGCGAAGCGAAATCCGGAAATTGACGGATGGCAGTGAGCAGACAAACCCGTTTTTCCCAATCCCAAAGGGATCTCTTTGAGACGGGATGTCTTCGACGCGCAAAGCCAAATTGGGTTTTCCTACATTTATGCTTAGTAAGTGCTGTCTGTTGCTATCCCTCCGCTATTCTTTTAAGTGTCTCTTTTAGCAGTATCCAGAATTTTTCTACAGTTGAAATTTGTACACGCTCGCCCGGAGAATGTGGGCTTATAATCGTCGGACCAAATGAAATCATATCCATTCCAGGAGTCTTTTCACCAATAATGCCACATTCTAAGCCGGCATGAATTGCTTTAACTTCAGGCTCTTTACCAAAGAGGTCTTTATAGGTCTCTTTCATAAACTTCAATATTTTAGAATCCATATTTGGGCTCCACCCCGGATATCCGCCACCCTGATGAACATCACCGCCTGCCAGAAGACCTGTCGCTTTCACTTTGTCGGCAATATCAATAATTTCAGTAGCAACTGAACTTCTCTGGCTGGTTAGAATTGAAAGATTATCGTCTTCAGTTTCTATAATTGCCAGGCTCGTGGAAGTCTCAACCAAATCAGGAATATCAGGGCTCATACCAATTACTCCATGCGGTAAAGCATAAATTAAGTTCAGAATTCTACTCTGAAAATCAGCAGAAAATACTCTTGCCGGATATTCAGCATTTTCTTCTATTATAAACTTCAAGTCAGGTTCAATACCTTTGAACTCAGTTTTTAGAGTAGCTTCATATTCTCGAATCAAATTCTTAAATGCATCAAACTCTGTTTCAGGAATAAGCATCATATAGTCTGCTTCACGAGGAATTGCATTATGTTTGCTTCCGCCATTTATAGAGAACAATTTAATGTTAAACTTCTCTGCAACATTCCAAATCACTCTGTTCAACTGTTTGTTTGCATTTGCACGTCCAAGAGCAATATCAAGTCCTGAATGACCACCCTTTAAACCTGTAATTTTAACAGTAACTGCTTTCATTTCTTCTGGAGTTGTTACCCAATCAATATCGAATTTAATCGAAGTATCCTTTCCACCGGCACAGCCAACATAAAGGGCACCGTCTTCCTCCGAATCGCAATTAATTAACGTTTTTGCTTTAAGGAAACCTTCTTTCAGTCCATTAGCACCTGTTAAGCCTGTTTCTTCATCTATTGTAAAAAGAAATTCCATTGGAGGATGAACCATGTCTTTTGCTTCCATAATAGCCAACTCAGCGGCAACACCAATACCATTATCTGCTCCGAGAGTTGTCCCGTCGGCAGTTATAAAATCGCCATCCTTCAGAAGTCTAATAGGATCCTTAAGGAAATCGTGAACAGTGTCTCTATTCTTTTCACAAACCATATCAAGATGTCCCTGAAGACAAACCGCCGGTGCTTTCTCATGTCCAGGTGAGGCAGGTTTGGAGACCAAAACATTTCCCAACTCATCTTGTTTATACGGCAGGTTTAATTTCTTTGCAACACTTATAATGTACTCAGCCACTTCCTTTTCATTCTTGGATTCACGAGGTATCTGACTTATTTCACAAAAATATCTCCAAATAGCTTCCGGCTTTAAGCCTTTAATTACATTATTCATCTTAAGTTCTCCTCTCATTTAATTATTTATTCAATTCGCTACAAACTTTCTATGTTCCTAAACCTCATATATCTTCAAGGAAATACCTTTGAGAAAATATCTAACTTTAAATTTAGAGTTTGCTAACGGCATGCTATTTACTCTCAGGAAAACACCTCCTGGATAATTTCAATCGCAGCATCGATTTCTTTTTTCGTAATTACTAATGGCGGTGCAAGACGTATTACATTCTCATGAGTTTCTTTTGCAAGAATTCCCTTATCTTTAAGTGCTTCACAGAATCTTCTGGCGCCTCCGGCATCTTTTTTCAATACAATCCCTATCCAGAGACCTTTGCCGCGATAAAAATCAACGTAAGGACTATCAATTTTCCTCAATTCCCCTATGAGATACGCACCCATTTCAGCGGACTTTTCAACTAATCTTTCATCTATAATTACTTTTAATGCTTCTCTTGCTACAGCACAGGCTATCGGGCTTCCCCCATACGTGGAGCCATGATCTCCGGGATTAAATACACCGAGAATTTCCCGGGAAGATACAACCGCAGATACTGGATACATTCCACCAGATAATGCTTTTCCGATAATAATCATATCAGGATGTACATCTTCATGCTCGGATGCGAACATTTTACCGGTTCTACCCAAACCGCTCTGAATTTCATCGGTAACCAAAAGAACATTGTTATCTTCGCAGATCATTTCAGCCCCTTTGAGATACCCTTCAGTCGGAATTACTACACCACTTTCTCCTTGAATCGGTTCAACTAAAAAGGCGACCGTATTTTTATTTATCGCTTTTCCAAAAGCTTCGAGGTCTCCATACGGAACGACTACAAACCCGGGAGTCAAAGGACCAAATCCCTCCTTGTACTGTTCTTCTGTTGAGAAGGAAATAATCGTTGTAGTGCGTCCATGAAAATTTCCATCACAGACAATAATTTCTGCTTTATCTTTTTTAATACACTTATTCTGGTATCCCCATTTACGAACGGCTTTAATTGCCGTCTCAACAGCTTCTGCTCCGGAATTCATAGGAAGCATCATTTCGTAGCCGGTCAATTCGCATAGCTCTTTCGCCAAAAGAGGTAGCTGGTCATTTCTAAAAGCCCGGGATGTAAGTGCAAGACGAGAACACTGCTCTTGCATTACTTTAACCAGCCTTGGATGACAGTGCCCCTGATTAAGCGCCGAATATGCAGCTAAAAAATCCATATACTTTTTGCCTTCGACATCTTCTACCCAAATACCAGATCCCTTTGTAAGCACAACATCCAGCGGTTTATAATTATGAGCACCGTATCTATCTTCCAACTCAATGCATTCTTTGGTCTTCAACATATTTTTTCTACCTCAAACTTCAGTACATCAATTAAAAAATCAAATGGAATTTAAATATTTTGACTTGAACTGCCATATCTTTTCTTTAAAAAATTAAGTTGCATATAGAGAGACGTGAAGAGTGAATTTTAAAACGTGAATGTCAATTACGAATCACTTTTAACGATTTAGAAAGAAACTGATATATAAAACTCATGCACCTGCCAACCACGGTTGGTAATTTTAACTCCGGGAATATCCCCCCTCTCATTATACTACTAACGTCATCGTGAACATTTACTCAACCAAATATATTTCCCTCTGAGGATGCGATAACCACTCACAACCATCTTTTGTTACAACAATCATTTCCTCTGTTGTAGCCACTCCATACCCTTCGATCGGCAGACGCGGCTCAATAGTATAAACCTGCCCAACCTCTATTGGTAGATATGGAATATTCCCGTAACGATCCCATCTTGGAGCAAGTATCCCGGCGCCGTCATGTGCAGACCTTCCAACCTGATGTCCAAGAGCATGAGGATATTCAGGATAACCCTTCGATACAATATAGTTGCGAGCAACATAATCAATATCACAGCCTTTCATTCCCGGTTTTATTGCATCAGCTGCTAATTGAACTGAGTCAATAATTGTTTGAAATCCACGTCTAACTTCCGGAGGAGCTTCTGCTTCTTCATCTCTGAGGAAATACCACGTTCTTTGAATATCAGAACAATAACCGTCTTTTTTAACTCCAAAATCAATATTCAGAACATGACCTTTTTCAATAACTCTTTTTGTCGGATCAGCATGAGCTCCTGCAGATTCCGGTCCAGTAAAAACTGCAGGACATGAATTCTCCTCCCAGGCAGTTGTAACACTGTTTTCTTTTACTAAACTAAGGATGAAATCAGCAACATCTTTTTCTGTTTTCCCGGGAGCCATAAACCCGGAGACCTTGTGGTAAATTTCCTCAGTTAATTCTATAGACTTTCTTATTCTTTCCAATTCAGTAGGAGATTTTCTCCCTCGCAATGCGCTTATTATTTCTTCAGATGAAATAAATCTGTCTCTGTAAGGAGTACCTGCTGTATAGTCAATTAAAAGTTGATACATTCCGTGAGTAATACCATCAGCCATAAAGTCATTTTTCGATGTATTTAACGCTATTTTATTGGGTTTAATTTCGTCCAATACTGATATCAGTGAATCACCGAATTCTCCAATATATTCTCTTATGTCATCGTAAAGCCCCGTTAATTTTATACGTTCGTGATCTAAGCTGCCGATAATGGCTATTGTCTTACCCGTCCTTGTAATTACAAATGCCGATTGCCATGTGCAATTTATTCCTAAAATTAGGTCTAAACAGGGGTCGCGAAGAACTTCACTTTCCCTGACAAATGTAAGCCACATGTCAACATCTTTTTCCTTAAGAATATCTACAGCTTGCGCAATTTTCTCTTCATACATATCAACTCCCTCATTTTTGTTCACTGCCAATAAATATAATCACATGGAACTAATATCTCACATAAAAAAATTGGAAAGCAAATTCCGGGCGGAACCTCTTTCCAGCATATAGGGGCTGTGCTTATGAAGATGGAATTAAGATATGAGGGGTAGTTATAAATCGATGGTAAATTAAAATCGAATAAATGAGTCTACTTATCCCAGCGGTCACGTCCCAAAGGGATCTCTTCGAGAGAGGACTTCTCCCGAAGGGATCCTTTCGGATACGAAGGATCTCTCAGAGAAAATACGACTCATAAATATTTGCAACCTCATCATAATCAAATTCAACAATCAAAAAACTATAAGTAAGAGGGACAACAATCATGCCATAAACATTAATATTGAAAAAACAATGGTTTATAAATATTGGGGTAAGTTAAACTGTGGCGCTACCGCCACAATAATGTGGCATCAATGCCACACTTTTCACCTAACTTACTATAAATGAAGTCTGAATTTTATTTTCCTATCAGTTAAGCACCTTCTTTAGAAATGCGCCTGTATATGACTTTGGATCTCTTGATATTTGCTCAGGTGTACCAGCAACAACTATATATCCCCCATCATCTCCACCCTCAGGTCCGAGGTCTATTATATAATCCGCAGTTTTAATAACATCAAGATTATGCTCAATAACAATAACAGTATTTCCCTGATCCACGAGCCGGTTAAGCACATTTAAAAGCATTTTTATATCCTCAAAATGCAGACCTGTTGTAGGTTCATCAAGAATATAAAGTGTTTTTCCGGTTCCGACCTTACTGAGTTCTGCCGCCAATTTTATCCTCTGTGCCTCGCCTCCGGAAAGCGTTGTTGCCTGTTGACCAAGTTTAATATAGCCAAGCCCTACATCCTTGAGTGTCTTGAACTTCTTTCGAATCCTCGGAATCCTCTTAAAAAACTCAAATGCTTCATTCACAGACATATCAAGCACATCCGCAATAGTTTTACCTCTATACTTTATCTCGAGTGTCTCTCTGTTAAATCTTTTACCCTTACACTCTTCACAAGTCACATAAACATCAGGTAGAAAGTGCATTTCGATCTTTCTTATACCGCCTCCCCTGCATGCTTCGCATCTACCTCCTCTTACATTAAAAGAAAATCTTCCCGGACGATAACCGCGAATTTTGGATTCTTTTAGTGAACTGAAGAGTTCCCTGATAAAACCAAAAGTACCGGTATAAGTCGCCGGGTTGGATCGCGGTGTTCTTCCTATTGGATTCTGATTGATATCAATCACCTTATCAACAAACTCGAGCCCAATAACTCCATCATATTTAAGTGGTGTTTTCCTGGAACTAAAAAAATACCTATGAAGAACAGGGTACAGCGTTTCATTTACCAAAGTGCTTTTACCAGAGCCTGAAACACCGGTTATACAAATAAATCTACTTAGAGGGAAAACAACATCTATATTCTTCAGATTATTGCCCTTCGCTCCTTTCAGGCAAATCTCCTGCCCGTTGCCATCTCTCCGTTCTGCTGGTATAGGTATAGTTTTTATACCTGATAAATATTGACCGGTAAGAGATGCATGATTTTTACTCACTTCTTCAGGCGTACCTACACATACAATATACCCACCACTCTCACCTGCTCCGGGACCTAAGTCAACTACATAATCAGCATTTTCTATTGTCTCTCTATCATGCTCAACAACTAAAACCGTATTACCTATGTCTCTGAGACGGTTTAAAGTCCGGATTAAACGGCAGTTATCCCGCTGATGTAGACCAATGCTGGGTTCGTCAAGAATATAAAGCACGCCAACCAGTTGAGATCCAATCTGAGTTGCCAGCCGAATTCGCTGAGCTTCGCCACTGGATAAGCTCTGAGCTGAGCGTTCCAGAGTTAGATAATCAACTCCAACATTTATCAGAAAATCTATTCTCTCTTTAACCTCTTTCAAAATCTGATGTGCTATATGCTCTTCACTGTCCTTCAGTTTTAGATCATTGAAAAATTCCTTGCATTTACTAATAGATAAGGAACATAGCTCACTTATTGACAATCCACCAACTTTGACTGAAAGACTTTCCTGTTTTAAACGCGCTCCATTGCAAGTTGGACACCGCTTGATACTCATAAACTGCTGTATCCAGCTTCGAACTCCCACTGATGTTGTCTGTATATAGCGGCGACGTAAATTCGGTATCACGCCTTCGAATGGTGCATTATATTCCCCTACTAACCGTTCCGATTTAAAATTTATTGCAATAGAATTTCCTTCCGTTCCATAGAGAAGCGCCTCTTTTGCCTCCTCAGGCATCCAACGAAAGGGAGTAACAAAATCGAAGTTATATATCTTTGCCATTCCTTTTAAAATGGATGAATACCATCCACCTCTCGGCTGTTCACCAAGTGGAATTATCGCACCTTCACTCAAACTCTTTTTGTCATCAGGTATGATCAGGTCAATATCTATCTCCATTTGAGTTCCGAGTCCATCACAGGTTGGACATGCACCATAAGGACTGTTGAAAGAAAACATCCTCGGTGAGAGTTCCTCATAGCTAATACCACAATCAGTGCATGCAAAATTTTCACTGTAAAGATGTTCATCTTCACCATTTACCAGAATAATAACAAGCCCGGAACCTATCTTTAATGAAAGCTCAATAGATTCTGTCAAACGCTCTTTAACAGAAGAATAGATAATAAGCCTGTCTATTATAACTTCTATATTATGTTTCTTATTTTTGTCTAGGCTAATGGAGCGTTCAACTTCCATTATTTCACCATCAACCCGAACACGTATAAATCCCTCACGCCTTATCTCTTTGAAAATATCCCTGTACTCACCTTTACGACCTCTAACCAAAGGTGCCATTACCATAATTCGCGTA
>DAOUYY010000029.1 GCA_030665885.1 Fidelibacterota bacterium | reverse complement strand
AGCAACTTTTCTTATACTGGTGGTAAAAAGGGAATCTTTTAAATCAGTATATCTTTTGAAATATTCAAACGCTTTCTGATAATTATTTGTTTTTGAATACAATTTGGAATATATATGGAATGATTCTAATATTACATCCTTTACCTCAATACTTTCTGCATATTCAAAACCCTGTTCTACATAAGAAAATGATTTTGTATATTGCGCTGAATCTAAATATAGTTCTGCGATATTATTCGATGTATTTGCAATTGCCCATATATCATTTAATTCTTTGGAAAGCGATAATGATTGCTGATAATATTCAAGAGCTTTATCATATTCCTTTAATTCGTAATAAACAATACCGAGATTGTTGGTTACAGTAGCAATTTCCTCTTTATTATTAAGTTCTTTATCTATTTCAAGAGCTTTATAATAATATTTAAGAGCCTTATCATAATCCTTCTTATCATCATATATTATTCCAATATTATTATAAGCTATTGAAATCCCAGATTTATCCTCTATCTCTTTTTGAGTTTCAAGATACTTTTTGTAATATTCTAAGGCTATATCAAAATCTCCCAAAGCTTGAAAGATATTCCCAATAGCATTATAGGAATCTGGAACTCCTTCCTGGTCAGCCAATTCTTCATAGGTTTTCAGACAATTGAAATATGATTCCAATGCTTTCACATACTCTGCTAATAACTCATAATTGTCACCAATATTGTAATATAAGATTGCCATCCCTTCTTTATCGCCAAGTTCTTCATTTAATGATAGTGATTTTTGAAAATATTCTAAAGATCTTTTATATTTATTTAGTAAATAATACGTGTCTCCAATTGCGTAATAAATTTTAGATATATCAGCTTTATGTTCCAATTTAAGATAGATATTCAAAGCCTTATTAAAATAATCTAAAGAGCGATTGTATTTTTTAAATTCAGTATAAACAAAACCAATATTTTTCAAAACGTTTGCTCTAACTTTAAGATCATCCTCAAGGTTGAGCTGAGTAAGTGCTTTTAACAACAATTTTAAAGATGTTTCGTGATTGCCAATTAGATAATAAATGAATCCCGAGTTTCCAATTGCCTGTGCTTTGTGTTTCCCGATTTGATCGGATAATTCTAAAGCCTGATTGCTGAATTCAAGTGATTTTACCGTATCAATTCCCACGTATTCTAAAGAAAGTTCTATTAATAACTCAATTTTCTCAATACTCTCTGCTTTTTTCAATCTAAGGTTAAGACTATCAATTTTTGAATTAGTAGAAAATGTATAGGTGTTAATTGAAAGTAGTATGATAAATAGAAGTATTTTTTTCATTGTTCCTCCTACTTTATGACGCAGTATTGTCAAAAGATTTTTAATATTAATATACCTATATACATATTTATCAATTAATTAGCTAAATTTAGGCTTGCCTCCCCTAGTTTTTTGTTATTTTTAATCGCTAATTTTAACAAAGAAGACAAGCCTATGAATAAAATATCTCGTTTCATTATTTGGATTTGTAAGAAATTTACAAAAGATGAAATCATAAAAATCATTGCGGAACTTTTAGATGTTGTCGAAAATAGAAATCTTGATCTTAAACCCAGAGATGATTTTAGGGAAAAACATCCTAATTATAGAGATTTCAAAGTAGACCCTTTACCGGCTCTAACCGAACCGCCTGATCCAAAATCAAATATCTCAGACTACAAAATACTTCTAAAAAAGTATAAAAACCAAAATGGAAAACCGTTAAAACCAGTGCAGCAACGTAATGGTTCCAGGCCTGTTCCTAATAACATTATCTGTCCTTACTGTAAAGCACCTCACAATTACATTTACTTTAATAACGGAAAGAAAAAATCACAACTTAAATGTAAAGTCTGTAATAGTGTTTTCCCTGTTAATAAGCGATATAATATCAAAACGAAATATTACTGCCCTTATTGTGGTTGTGCACTCTACAGGTGGAAAACAAGACTCGAAGTCACTATGTATAAATGCGGCAATGATAACTGTCCTCATAGAATTAGAGAGCTCAATAAACTTAATCCTGCGGAAAAAAAGCTACTGAAAAAGCGCTCTTCTCAGTTTAAACTCAATTATCAATACCGCGAATACCACTATAAACCTGGCGAACTTGAGCTATCTTCGCCACATAAACCAAAGGTTGATCTTACAAAGATTCACAATTCATCTAATGTGTTGGGACTGGTTCTTGCTTTATACATTTCATACGCGATAACAGCACGAAAAACAGCTCATATGCTTAGAAACATTTTTGGTATTTGCCTATCGCATCAAACCGTGCTCAATTACATGGAAGCAGCCGCTTATTATTGCCATCAGTTTAATCTCCAAAATAAAGGCGACATTGATGAGATTAATCCCGGTGATGAAACCTATATTAAAATCAAAGGTGAAAACAATTATGTTTGGCTCTTTATGTCACCGGAAACCCGCAAAATTATCGCTTACCACGTTTCTGATAATCGAGGAACGCTACCAGCCATCACAACTATGAAAGAAGCTATTCGAACCGCTAAACCGGATCAGGCCATTACTCTAATTACCGACGGAAATCCCTCTTATCAAGCAGGCGTTCACTTTATTAACGCACAACAGGACAAGGAAAAGAAATTGATCTTGAAGAACGTTATAGGGCTTCAAAATCTTGATGATATATCCGAAGAATTCAGACCATACAAACAAATGATCGAACGACTAAACAGAACCTACAAATATCATGTTAAACCCGCAAACGGCTTTGGTAACTTCAATGGGGCGGTTGCCGTAACAGCACTTTTTGTCACACACTACAATTTCCTGAGACCACATATGGCGTTGAATTACAAGACACCAATCAGTTTGTCTGTACTACAGGGAATTTCCACAATTCAAGGAAAATGGACTAAAATCATCTCTTTGGCGACTTAAAAACTTTTAATCAATTTTCAAAAAACAATTTTAAATCTTTTTTATCACATGTTAGATACAATACTAAGAATATTTTTAATTTTTTCTTTTTCTAATGAATCTGTACATTAAAACTGCTGGTGAAACGGAAACAGGCTCTGCTGAGGAGTAACCTGCCAGGGATAACCGGTTCAACGAAAATAGGCGGGAGTGACTTTGCAAAGTTTGCTCCCTTTTTGTTACACTATTTTTGTTGATTATGCCTAAAAAAACCTTCTTCATACCCTTATCCCATTTTTTCATAAACTTTTGACACTACCTGTCCTGTTGAAACTTTTTTGTTGTTTTGTTCCCAAGCTGGGGCTTGGGAACAAGGGATGGCGCACCAGATTCCTTTCCACTCATTCCCCTCGCAGAGATGTCTACGACACAAATCCCAGCTTACTAATACTCGTTCCAAAGCCCCATCTTGGGAACGAAACAGGAACAAGATGAACGAACGGACAAATCTAAATCTCATCTACCTCAAAAACAGTTTCTCTATTAGCAAAATTCCCCGCACTAGAATAAAGCCAATCTTCCGGTTCTAACACTAATCCTCTCTTTACAGGATTAAAATGTATATAATCCACTTTCTGATTTAACATCTTCCAACTTTGAATTAACTGAGGATGACTCCGTTTAATTGTTACAACTACAAATCTTTACCAATTTCATCATTTTTCGACTTATTAGAAAAAATCTTATCATAATATTCAGGATACAACTTTTTAACGCATTCAGGACAAATACCATGCGTAAATCCTACATTGGGTAAACGCTCCATAATATATTTTTCAGGAAAAACCCACGGCTTTTCTTCCTTATCTTCATCACGTATCTTCTTACACGAAGCACATATAGGAATAAGCCCTTCTAAACCCTTAGTTTTTTCTAACGACTCTTTAAGAGTTGCAAGTAATTTCTTCTGCTCTGTAATGTCCCTGATTACTGCAAAAGTTGCTTTTTCTCCTTTATAATCAATTATCGTAACATTTGCTTCAACATTAATCTCTGATCCATCTTTCTTTCTAAATAGAGTTTCATATAGCGATGGAACATCTTCTTCTCTCTCACGGTGTTCTTTCCGAGCCATCAAAATTTCCATTCCCTTTTCTGTATAAACATCACTGTAATCTTTAAACATTAACTCCACTTTAGAATATCCCAGTAAATCTGCAAAAGCCTTATTAAAAAAGATGAATTTATCCTTTTGACTTATCACAATGGCATCTTTTGAAATTTCAACTATTAATCGGTATTTCTCTTCGCTCTCCTGAAGCTCCTCTAGCGCAGCAGCCCTTTGGGCCTCGGCCCGCTTGCGCTCGGTAATATCCCTTATCATACACAGAAAACCATCCATTCTACCACCCTTTTTAACAACTCTGGTACTTATCTCTACAGGAATTTTATGACCATCTTTATGTTTAACCTCCATCTCCAACCTGTCAATTTTTTTTCTACCTGTGATTATATCTTTGAAATGATTGAGCATTTTTGGTATATCCTTCACATTAAAATATCCGAGTTTAGTGAATTTTTTTCCTATCATTTCTTCAGGCTTACGACCAAAAATCTTTTCCCTGTCATTTGCAGCTGTTATCGTGCCATACTTACTTACGTAAACAATCTGATCATAAACATTGTCGAACATTGTACGATATTTTTCTTCGCTTTCCAGAAGCGCTTTCTCCACCAGCTTACGTTCGGTGATATCTGCAGATACACCGATGTATGCAATAATCTCACCTTTATCATCTTTAAGAGTTGAAGACGAAAGTTCTATTGGGAATTCTGTACCGTCTTTTTTTATATTGAATAGTTCCCCTTTCCAACTGCCTTGCATCGTTGAAGAGCGAATCTTCTTCCTTAGATTCTTAGGATTATTAGGTGAAAAAATAAAATCAACAGTTTTTCCCAAAACTTCTTCTTCATTAAATCCATAGGCATTAAGAAATGCTTTGTTTGTAAAAATAATTTTGTGTTCCTTATCTGTAATGCTGACATATTCTTTCATGTTTGCTACAGTCTCAGCGAGCATTGCTAATCTCTTATTTGTAATTTTAAGTTCTTGTTCCGTATACTTGCGCTCAGTGATGTTGCGAAAAACTAAAACGAAACCCGAAATGATTCCTTTATCATCTCTGATTGCTGCAACGTTAAACTCTATATAAAAGAGAATCACGTTTGGTATTTCCTTTTTTCCACCGCTTATGAGTATAGATTCATTGGTTAAACTATCAATATCTCCCCTAAAAAGAGCCTTCATTGAAGAGCTTTTGATAGAGATAATCTTATCTTTATCTTTGATATCAAATACTTCTACTAAAGCTTTGCCCTGAGCTACTTCCTGTTTCCATCCTGTCAGTGCTTCAGCAACAGGATTCATAAATGTTATAAATCCTTTTTTATCGATAGTAATTACAGCATCGCCAATAGACCTAAGCACAGTGGAAAACTTACTCCTTAATTCATTTTCCAAATTACGCTTATAAAGAGCCATTTCAATAGTAGCATGTAATTCTTGTGCGTTAAATGGCTTGAGTATATATCCGAAAGGTTCAGTTAATTTAGCTTGCTGTAATTTTTCTTCATCTGCATAACCTGTTAAATAGATCACAGGGATATTAAAACGATCATGTATATGTTTGGCTGCCTCTATGCCATCCATAGCACCTTTTAATAAAATATCCATCAGCACTAAATCGGGGCAAGTTTCTCCTGCCTTTTCAATGGCTTCTTCACCATAGGCTATAACATCGGGAACAGAATATCCTTGATCTTCTAAAATAGCTTGTATACCCTCAGCTACATCGGCTTCATCTTCAACTAGTAAAATTTTTACCTTTGACATGGTTTAAACCTCTCTTGCTTACATTTGCATAAGCATTTTGAACTTATCTCTTTTTTTTCTTATATCCTACCTCATCAAAACACTTTTACGCGCTTCTCCTAACCAAAAGTCGGATTTTTCTATATCACCCTTTTGACGAGCAAGAATAATTCTAAGAGCGGCATCAAACTTGATATTCAGGTTATACTTATCTGAATAAAAAGCATTTAAGAGTTTAATCATCATATCTAAATCGCTATTTCTTTTATCAGGGAAATATGAACGAATTTTATTCCGAATCTGATAAATATAAAAAGGTTCTGTAAAGGCAAATTTTTGCCTTCTTTCTGATTCAACTTCGATATTAATAATTTCCTCAGTTTTCCGTAATCCAGCAAAATATCCGGTTAAATAATAGCATTTATTATCATATTTCATCTTTTTCCAAACATGTCCATTAACCTCTCTACTCTTTTCCGCAAAAAATAGTGACTGCGTTTAAAAACAACATGCAAATGATCAAAAAAACATTAACTTTTCTTAGTTTTAAAACTGTAATTTTACCTTTCATGAAAATGGTTTACAATTGGAAATCTTCTACCAATCCCAAAAGCCTTTTGCGTAATCTTTATCCCTGGAACTGTCTGACGCCTTTTGTACTCAGCACTCCGTATTCTTCTGCCAATATCTTTGACCAACTCTTCAGAAAACCCCATCTCGATGAGTTCTCTTTGACTTTTACCATCTTTGACAATATAATCAACAAGAGGGCTTACAATTTTATAATCAAACGGATCGACCTGTTTCTCAGCTAATTCAGCGGAAGGCATTCTATTGATAATATTTTGAGGTATAATTTCCCCCACAGCTTTCCTGTTTACATAATTTGATAAAGCATACACTCCGGATTTACTTATATCAGAAATAACCGCAAGTCCCCCGGTCATATCGCCATAAAGGGTACAGTATCCTAATGCCAATTCAGTTTTATTTCCTGTCGAAAGAACAATATGTTTAAATTTATTTGAAACTGCCATAAGAATATTACCTCTAACGCGAGCCTGAATATTCTCTTCAGTTATGTCCCTTGGCAATGACAAAAATATTTCAGACAAATTCTTTTCATAAGACCGTACAATTTCTTCGATGGAGATTACTTTATATTCTACTTTGAGAGAATTCGCTAACTTCTTTGCATCTCTAATGCTCTGGTTAGAAGTAAATCGTGAGGGCATTATTATGCAAAGGACATTTTCAGCTCCTAAAGCATGAGTAGCAATACAAGCAACTAATGCAGAGTCTATACCACCACTCAGACCTATAACTGCTTTTGAAAATCCCGACTTCTGTAAATAATCGCGAGTACCTAACACAAGTGCGTTATATACGCTCTCTTCGCAATCTACATCCGGCAGCGTTATGGCTTTACCGAGCCCTGTTGTAATATTTAAATCAAAAATATTGAATGAGTTGATAAATTCACCACCCCATCCAACAACTTTCCCATCTGCGTCATAACCGAGCGAGTTACCATCGAAAACTAACTCATCCTGACCACCTACCATATTCACATATATAAAAGGTACTTTCAATTTTCTAACTTTTTCCTGAATCAACTTTTCTCTAATTTTCCTCTTCTCTTCCGTAAAAGGTGAAGCTGATAAATTCACAATTATATTACAGCCTTGAGAAGCAAGATTATCTGTAACTTTTATCTCACTATTCGCATCCCACAGATCTTCACATATCTCAATACCCAAAGCAAATTCTTTATCTTTAATTGCTAATGAAACTGGAGAATTAGTTTTTGCTGGAAGAAAATAACGTAGTTCATCAAAAACGTCATAGTTGGGCAGCAATGTTTTATATCTTTTTCCTATAATGGAACCGTTTTGAATAACCGCCGCTGCATTATATAGACCATCTTCTGATTTATCAATAAAACCGACTACTATAACAATATCATCACATGAATTAGCGGCAATTTTGTTAAGCGCCTTGATATTTTCATCAACAAAATTATTATTAAAGATAAGATCTTGAGGAGGATAACCAGTAATTGCTAGCTCAGGAAAAATTATAAGATCAACTCCCTTTTCCGCTGCATCCTTGATTAAACCAATTATCTTACCAGAATTTCCTTCTAAGTCACCAAGGACAGGATTAATCTGAGCCATTCCTATTCTCAATATTTTACTCAAAATCTCACCTCAAATGTCGTATATCCTTCAAGAGTGTTACTTTTCTCAACAACAATATTTGTTACTCGAGAAAAAGTAGGACCTATTCTAAGTTCTTTAATAAAATCATTAACCAGTCCTTCTTCTCCTTCTACTTCGCAAAGAACATCCCCGTTCATTAGATTTTTAACATATCCAACCAGATTATAATCTCTTGCTTTTCTCAGGGTAAAATAGCGATATCCTATTCCTTGCACAAAACCTTGAACAATAATTTCAGCGTGAATTTTCATAAATTTTACACTTAAAGATACAAAATTCTTATCTCAAATTTCAAACTAAATATTAAATCTTTGAACATTATCTAGCGGGAAAATTGCGTCTCTGAATATCTGCCTCAAGGAGATTCCTTTGGAGTAAAAATGGAATTATTTTTTAAAAAGAGTTTATATATTAAAAAACCAAGTGTTATTATCTTTTTAAAATCTCTAAATACTTCTTAAAAATAAACAAACGGTTTCTTTTGTAGCCGGTAATTTCCTTCAAAATTCCCAAGTCAACAAAATTCCGAATAAGGTCGTAACCGGCTTTGGCAGAAATCCCAATTTCTTTCTCTGTCAAACGAGCCGAAACGACCGGTTGAAAAAAAAGAAGATGTAAGAATTTTTAAGCATTTTTTGCCCTTCTCTCCAGGGTAGGAATTTTTTCTGTCAGTAAAAAATCTTTCAACTTAATAATTTCTTGCAAAGTGGTTATCGCATTTCCCGCAGTTGTTTCCACTGTTTGTAAAAAAAAAGTAAACCCAACCTAAAAGGTCATTTTTTCCGCGAGCAAAAGTAAGCTTGCCGTAATAAAGGCTTTTGTTTTTTTCAAAAAAATCAGATGTATATAAAAGCGGTTTTTCCAAAATGCCAACACTTACCAAATACAATGTAATTAGCAATCTTCCTATTCTCCCGTTTCCAGCTAAAAACGGATGAATGGTTTCAAATTGATAATGGGCAATAGCAATTTTTATAAGGTGCGGAATGAATATATCCTGGTTATGGAGAAATTTTTCTAAATCAGACATCAATCCTTTAACATGCTCTGAACTTGGGGGAACAAAAACGGCATCCTGGATAGACGTCCCGCCAATCCAATTTTGGGTTATACGAAATTCTCCGGGAGTTTTGTACTTCCCCCGCACATTAGAAAGCAGAATATTGTGTGTTTCTTTAATTAAACGATTGGAAAGTGGAATATTTTTAAGTTCTTTAAGGGCATAATCTACAGCTTTTACATATTGATTAACTTCTTCCCAATCGTCTCTGTGTTCAGGATTAATGTCTATTTCACAAATAAAAGCTTCTTCTATACTTGTTTTTGTTCCTTCAATACGGCTTGAAGTTACCGCCTCTTTCATAACATAAGAACGAATAAACCAATCAATATTTGGTACTAACTTTGCAAAAGAATTTAATTCTCCTAAACGAAAAGATGTTTTTTCTATTTTTACTTGTAGCTTTGAATCAGAAATTACAAAAGCATGATTAATCCTCTCGGGTAAAAAGTATCTGTATTGGTATCCTTTTAGCCATTTTCCTGAGATGAAATTTTTAATATCCATTGTTTTAAAAAAGTAAAATATAAAAATCTTTACTTCTATTTTCCAGAGATAATCTTTCTTTTTCAATTGCATCTTAATTTCTTCATCTGTTAGAAATCCATATACATTATTAACGAATAATAAGTAGTCGATTTCACTTATATCTTTACACCTTCCTATTATATTTAGCCGGATCAAATGCAAATTCCACAGCCTCTTCTGGCGATGAAACTTGCTTTATCCCTTCGATTTTCCACGAATCCAGCGAACAAACCGGCGTGCCAATTTGGAAACAATAAGCAATTTCTGAAAGTGTCCCGTATTTCCCACTGATAGCTATTGCAGCTGAACAAGCTCTAACAATAATCGAATTTCGAGCAATCCCAATACCGGTTGGAATAGGAATTTTCACATAAGCATTAGCTCTGGAAACATCGCCGTCGGGAAGTATTCCTATTGTTATGCCACCTTCTTCCACTGCTCCCTTACAGGCAGCTTCCATTATACCAGTTCTACCACCACAGATGAGAATTCCACCACGGCTAGCTATTTCCTTACCTACTTTATATGCCTTTTGGTAAGTTTCGGAATCGCAATCCCGCCCTCCTAAAACAGCAATTATCTTTTGAGATTTTACAGACTTAACAACAGAGAACGTGGAGGATGAAGAGTTTCTTTTGTTTTTATCTGATGATTCAGCCATTTTTTAAATCAATTTTCACGCTTCACGGGATTTCACGTTTTCCCATGGAGACTCTCCAAAGGAGTCCTTCGTGACCTTCGGAGTATTCTTCATTTATTATTCTCTGAGTACTCTGCGGTAAATAACCGATCATGGTTCAAGACGATATATTGTCCTTGGAAAGGGTATTGTCTCACGAATATGAGGAACCCCAGCCATCCAAGTAACCAATCTCTCCAAACCAACTCCAAATCCACTGTGAGGAACGGAGCCATATTTTCGAAGATCAAGAAACCATTGGTAATCTTCTAATGGCATATTATCGTTCTTCATTCTTTGTAAAAGTAAATCATAATCATCTTCTCTTTGCGATCCGCCAATAATTTCTCCATAACCTTCCGGTGCAATAAGATCAGCTCCCAAAACCAGATCAGGGTTCTCTTTATCCCGTTTCATATAGAATGACTTTGTCTCTTTCGGCCATTTTTCTACAAATATCGGAACATCGGAATTTTCGGTTAACAATACTTCATCCTGTGCACCTAGGTCGCCTACATAAGATATTTCAGAACCTTTATCTCTCAGAAAGTCAACGGCATCTTTATGCGTAATTATTTTAAAAGGAGCATCAGCTTTTTTTAACTTTTCAATATCTCTCTCAATAATATCCAATTCCACTTTATTGTTATCTATTACTTTTGTAATTATATATCGAATTAATTCTTCCTGGATTTGCATATTTTCTTCATGCTCAACGAATGCCGCTTCCGCATCCATCATCCAGAATTCCGTCAAATGCTTGCGTGTTTTTGATTTTTCAGCCCTGAAAACAGGTCCAAAATCATAAACGCGTCCCAAACTCATAATACCCGCTTCCAGATAAAGCTGCCCTGATTGGGAAAGATATGCATTGCCTAAATTAAAATACGGTACACTAAAAAGTGTTGTTGTTCCCTCACAGGCATTCGGCGTCAAAAGTGGTGAATCGAACCGAATAAAATCATTATTATTCAAATACTCTGTGATTGCATAATAAACTGCATGTCGAATTCGTAATATTGCCCACTGTTTTTTTGAACGCAGCCATAGATGTCGGTTATCCATAAGAAATTCAACGCCGTGCTCTTTTAATGAGATTGGGTAGTCGTTAGCGATTTGATGAACAGTAATATCCCTGATAACAATTTCATAACCACCGGGGGCGCGTTTATCTTTATGAATCAAGCCGTTAATCGTTATAGATGATTCCTGCGACAGTTCATCTCTTTTATTGAATACATCTTCAGAAACCTCATTTCTTAAAACAATACCCTGAATAATCCCGGTTCCGTCCCTGAGTATAAGAAACCAGATTTTCCCACTGGATCTTTTATTATAGACCCAACCTTTCATCATTACTTCTTTTCCATCATAGTCTTTTACATCTTTTACAAAAACCCAATCCATTTCTTTCCTCATTTTATAAAGCTAACTACAAAGATACCAAGAACACCAAGATTTTTATTATAAATCGCCAGCATTTTTTCCCCATTTTAAAATTTACCAGCCAGATAATATCGAGTTAATAATATCCTCTGTTATCTGTGATATAGATTCTTCTAAAGCAGTTTCACGGTCTCTGTCTGTAGCGCCGGTAGGGTCATACTCACTGTAACCGGTAAATTGTTTTTTAAAAATTGGTTTATTATTGATTTTATCAAACCATTCGACTTCAACTTTAACAGTAACACGATATTCCTTTACTGCCTCCCCAGTTTCTTCCGACTCAGTAAAAACGAGAGGACGATCCTGAATACTCAAAACTGTTCCATAGAGAATAGAGTGGCAATTATCTTCCTCAATCAGTTTTAGTATATTTTCCTGAATAAACCCTAATCTTATTTGATCTGTAACAACCTGCTGAATATTAAACTCAGCAGTTTTATCTTTAAAAATTGGAATTGCAACATTTTTAATATGAGGGGGCAAGGTACCTCTGAAAGAATAATACCAACAGGCAGAATTACTCAACAACATAAATACTACAAGAATTATCCCAACAATTTGATATTTTATATTCTTGTCCTGCGTCTTGTCCAGCGAAACGTATGTGAAGATGGAAATGCAATGAAGCATGGATGATATTTGATATTTGATATTACTAAAGTCCATATTCTTTGATCTTTCGATATAATGTTCTTTCGCTGATCTTCAATGAGTTAGCTGTTTGCCGTTTTTTAAAATTAAACTTCTTAAGAGTTTTTTCAATCAATTCTCTCTCCACTTCCTCAAAAGAAACCGTACCCAACATATTTGGATTAATAATATAATTTTCTTTTACCTCTTCTGCCTCAGTAATTTTTTCCTCTTTTTGAACTGGAAAAAGATGTGGTAAAACATCGGAATCAGGTATATTTTCAAAATCTAAACGAGCAATTTTTTCCGATAAGATATTTTTTATTTCATGTGATTCACGACGCAGTAAAAGAATCTGGTGTAGAATTAATTCTCTCTCTGCCTGATCTATGCTCTTTGAAACTTTCATCGGTAAATTAGGTGACGGTACTCTTCTCTCAACAAGAAGCCGTTTCTCAACCATTTTGCTGTTTATCACTTCACCTTTTTGAAGTACAATCATGCTTTCGATAAAATTCTTCAATTCACGAATATTACCAGGCCAATGATATTTCATAAGTAAATTCATTGCATTTGGAGAAAGACCCTTAAATATGATCGAATTTCTATTAGCAAATTCAATTGCAAATTTGTTTACAAAAATTGGAATATCATCCGGGTATTTTCTGAGAGGCGGAAGTGATATAGTAATAGTTTTCAAACGATAATAAAGGTCCTTTCTAAACCTCTCTTTTTCCGTTTCAACAGAAAGATCCTTATTTGTTGCCGCAATGATTCGGACATCTGCTTTCTTAATCTCGGAACCACCTACCGGAAGAAATTCCCCTAGCTCCAGAACTCTTAATAACTTAACTTGAGTCTCAAGTGGCATTTCCCCTATTTCGTCAAGAAAAATAGTTCCATTATTTGCCGATTCGAAATACCCTTTTCTATGCTCGATCGCTCCCGTGAAAGAGCCTTTAACATGACCAAAAAGTTCACTTTCTATTATTCCTGCGGGAATTGCACCGCAGTTTACTTTTACCAAAGGTTGATGTTTACGAAAACTATGACGATGAACTGCATTAGCTATAAGTTCCTTGCCTGTTCCACTTTCACCAAGTATCAAAACAGTAATATCTGTTTTCGCTACTTGATCTATTGTTTCAATGATCTCCTGTATTTCATCGGAATTTCCAAGAATCCCAAAACTCTGCTGCAACTGTGTTATCCTATCACCATTCATCACATGCTCCTTTTACCTAGAGAAATTCAATAGATATGGAAATATAAAGCAGGCACTTTTTTATATGTTTCACCTCTAAAAAAATACACCTCTTCAATTGTAAATTTTAAATTTTTAATTCTTAATATCCGGTGTCTTTTACCTCACTATATCGTATTTACTCATGAGTCATTCAGTTCAAATCCTTTCTTTCCTATATCCTCTCTAAAATACGCTCCATCAAAGTGAATTTTTCTCACATGATTATATGCCTCATCAATGGCATCTTTAAGGTTTTTTGCACAGGCTGTAACTCCCAGCACTCTTCCGCCACTTGTCCTTAAGTTCTTCCCATCAAATGCAGTACCTGCAAGAAAAATCGCTCCATTATTACTATCTTTAATATCATGTTTAGATTCCAACCCTGTTATTGTTTTACCTATTTCATAGGAACCGGGATATCCCTTTGACGCCATTACTATGCAAGCCGCAAATTTATCCGACAATTTTAATGACCCTTTATTCAATTGTCCCAATGCTATACTATGTAAAATATCAACCAAGTCAGAATCAATCAGCGGAATTACAACCTGAGACTCCGGATCACCAAAACGCGAGTTAAATTCAATAACATAGGGTTCTCCGTTGTCAATCATTAATCCGCAATATAATACACCTGTATATGGATTTCCTATCTTCCTCATGCCTTTAAGAACAGGTTTGATAATTTTCTCTTCGACCTTTTTAATCACATCAGGTGTGCCAAGCGGTGCGGGTGCATACGCTCCCATACCACCCGTATTGGGTCCTTTTTCTCCGTCTAAAATCTTTTTATGATCTTGTGCCGGATGAAGCAACACATAATCTTTTCCATCAGTAATGGCAAACACCGAAAGCTCTTCTCCATTTAAAAAATCTTCAATTAACACGCTGTCCCCGGCTTTCCCAAATTTATTTTCTACCCAAATGGTTTGAAAAGCATCTCGTTTATCCTCTTTATTATTAATTATCAGCGCACCTTTACCAGCAGCAAGCCCATCAACTTTCAGGACATAGGGAAACTCTTTGCCATTAGTTATATCCTCTGCTTCAAGCCTGTTATGACAAATGATATAACTGGCAGTTGGAATTTCATGATCAGACATGAACTCTTTCGCAAAAACTTTACTTCCTTCCAACATTGCTGCTTTTAAAGTCGGACCAAATATTTTCATGCCTTCATCCTGAAAACGGTCAACAATTCCTAACATTAAAGGTACTTCTGGTCCAACAATAGTAAGATCAATATTGTTTTCCTTCACAGCCTTCAGCAATCCATCTATATCGTTATCCTTCACCGGAATATTTTCACCATGAAGAGCTGTACCGGCATTTCCGGGAGCAGTAAAAATCTTTTCGATTCTCTCAGATTGATCCAATTTCCAAACAATAGCATGTTCTCTCCCACCGCCACCGATGACCAATACTCTCATTCTACTTCCTAATATTGCAACAAAAAATTAAATAATTCACATTTAAAAAGTTAAAAGTGACTAAAGTTAAAAGTGGCTAAAGTTTGAGAATTATCACATTCATTTTTAGAGAATTCTTTATTATCCATAACTTTAAACTTTAGCACACTTTAGGCACTTAATTACTTCCAATAGATGTAAAAATAGCAAGCAATTCACTACACTCTTCATACTCAGATTTTACTCTTTCCCATGATAAAAACTTAACTTTCACAATAACCTCTAACCAATATTGTGTTTCACCTGCCTGCAGCAGGCAGGCTTGCTTCGCTTTCACAAATTTTTATCTTGTTCCTAAAATCCGCCTTGCTCCTGGCACGATTGGCTTCCCTGTAATTTGCGCCAATTGAGGTACCAGACTTAGTAATCTGATTTCTTATAACGATTCCTTCTGGTGTTTTAGGCAAGGCTCTTGATAGATTAATTATCTTAATACCAAACTTTAGAGTACGTTTTTCAAACATTTTAGAAAATTCTTTATTATCCATAACTTTAAACTTTAGTTCACTTTAGGCACTTTTAATTGACAATTGACCATTGTCTATTGTTCATTGTTTATTCTTCATTATCCAGTCTTCATCTTACAACCTACGCTTCAATCCTATTTTCGACTTCCCTGATAAGCGCATAATTTCATCTCGCAATTCGGCAGCTTTTTCAAACTCCAGACTTTCAGCAGCTTTCATCATCTCACGGTTAAGCAGGTCAATCATCTCAAATTTATCTAATTTATCTCGATATCTAT